>CAYRJT010000284.1:0-3390 GCA_964424675.1 uncultured Lachnospiraceae bacterium | reverse complement strand
AAGAGAAGCAACCCAAGAGAAGCAACCCAAGAGAAGCAACCCAAGAGAAGCAACCCAAGAGAAGCAACCTAAGAGAAGCAACCTAAGAGAAGCAACCCAAGAGAAGCAACCCAAGAGAAGCATCTTAAGAAAAAGCAACCCAAGAGAAGTAGCTCAAAGGAAGGAACATCTAAAAAAAGGGCGTTTCAATTCGAACATCGGAAAGACAACGGTCTGCATGATTACTTCTGGAAAATTTCAGAAAAATGTATGACAGCATCTTGATAGGATGGAAATTTAAGCTTATACTGATATCAACAAAAGATGGAGATGATCAGATGGCAGTGATTTATTATTTTACCTCAACAGGCAATTGCCTGTATATGGCGAAGAAAATAGGACAGGCGATTCAGGCAGAGTGTGTTCCGATGCAGTCAACTTCTGCGACATGCGGGGAGGATGTGATTGGAATTGTGTATCCGGTGTTCTTTTGGGGCTTGCCTAAGACAGTGGAGAAATTTCTTGAAAAGCTTGAAATCACAGCGCAGAATCCTTATATATTCGCAGTTGCTTCTTATGGAGACAAGTTCATCGGAGCAAATGGGAGAGTGGAGCAGCTTCTGCAAAAGAAGGGGCATCACTGCAGTTATGCGGGCAAGGTGAAGAACGTAGAGAATTACCTGCCCATGTATGAACTGAAGGATCAGCCACAGATTCATGAGAAATCAGAAGCTCAGATTGCTGCAGTCATTCAGGACATCAAAGCTGGAAAAAAGAATTCTCCGGGCAAGTATACGAAGATGAATGAACTCATTATGTCCAGATATCCTGCCTTAAAATCCGGTGACTGTGATGGTCAATTTACCATAGAAGGATGCACCGGGTGTGGAATCTGTGAGAAGATGTGTATCAGAAAGAATATTAAGATTGTGGATGGAAAGCCTGTATTTGGAGGCAATTGCGAGCTGTGTCTCAGCTGTCTGCATGCCTGTCCGCAGAAGGCAATTAACTGGGAGCATACAAAGGGAAAGGGACGTTACAGAAATCCTAACGTTACGATGAAGGAATTGATGGACAGCAAACAAAAAATATCCATAAATGGATAAAAAGTATTGCCAAAATATCCATATCGTGTATAATAATATTATATTGAATGGATAAGGAGGCAGCCTATGAGATGTTCAGTTCTTGATCTGGAACGCATGAGAAAACAGAAGAAACTGCTTAAGATCACAAGTGCAGAACTGGCAGTGAGGGCAGATGTTCCTGTGAGCACCGTGAATAAGATCCTGAGTGGAGCGACAAAATCACCACAATATCAAACGGTGAAAAGGATGGAGCAGGTACTTGGAATTGGTCAGGATACGGATGACCACAATCTGTTAAGAGAGGCAAACCCTTATCAGGTTTCTTCAACAGGATATACTGCAGAGGATTATTTTTCCCTACCTAAGAATACAAGGGCAGAACTGATTGACGGGACATTTTATTATTTGGCAGCACCTACAATTCTACACCAGAGACTGGTTGGAGAGGCATATTTTAAAATCAGATCCTACATCGAACAAAATCATGGACAGTGTGAGGTGATGCTTTCACCGATTGCGGTACAGCTGAGTGAGGATGTACATACGATACTGGAACCTGATCTGCTGGTTGTCTGTGATCAGGAGAAGCTGAAAGATGAAAAATGTGTCCATGGAGCTCCGGATTTTGTGATGGAAGTCGTATCTGAGAGCAGCAAAGCTAAGGATTATATGATCAAGCTGAATCAGTATTGGAGCAGTGGCGTGAAGGAATACTGGATTGTTGATCCGATGAAACAGAAGGTCACCACATATTTATTTTCTGATCAGGACATGGATCTTTCGACTTATTCCTTTGAAGAAAAGATCCCAGTGAGAATTTATGATCAACTGTTGCTTGATTTTTCGGCAGTGTTATAAGATATAGATTATTACATTAATAGTATGAATACCATTGCTGTACGAAAGTATGGTGATATTGAGAGAATGGAGGAAACAGTATGCAGTTAGCAAAGTTACAAAAAGACATGATGGAGGCCATGAAGGCACATGATAAGGAACGGAAGGATTCTATTTCTACGCTGTATGCAGCAGCTAAGAAGCTGGGAATCGATGCAGGATGCAGAGAGGATATTCCGGAGGAGCTGGTTGACCAGGCAATCATGAAGGAACTGAAGAGTGTCAAGGAACAGATTGAGACATGCCCGGCAGAGCGCACAGAGCTGCTCGCTGAGTATCAGGCTCGCCTTGCCGTATTTGAAGAATATGCTCCGAAGCTTCTGTCAGCAGAAGAGGTAGAGAGCATTCTGAAGGAGAAATTTGCAGAGGTACTCGCCTCCGGAAATAAGGGAATGATCATGAAGACCATTATGCCGGAACTAAAGGGTAAGGCAGATGGCAAGGTGATAAATGAAGTGGTAGCAAAGCTGTGTAGCTAGCTGTTGCTTGACTTCAGATTGTTGTAAATATAGTTCATATACATGAATCAAAACAGCATCTTGACAGGTGCTGTTTTTTGAACTACTATAAAACTATAAAAACGAATATAGTTTTATTGGTTTAAACAAGGATTATATGAAATGTCAAATGAAAAACTACATAGATACATGATTAACAATCACAGAAACAGCACATATGGGGGACAGACATGGAATTAGTGGAGAAGATTTTTGACGGAGCAGTGGAGGAATTTCAGTACAGTGGGTTTCGATTTACAATGGACGCACTGGCAAAGCGTATCGGCATCAGCAAGCGAACCCTATATGAGGCGATTCCATCCAAAGAAGCAGTGATTGAGATGGTGATTGACCGGACGTTTGAGGATATTAAGGAGCAGCAGAAGGTGATCTTAGACAATCAGGCGCTCGATACGAATGATAAAATCAAGCAGCTGTTTACCATTGTTCCGACTTATGCCAAAGTCATTGATTACAGAAGGATTATGGAACTGCGACAGGCATTTCCAAAGCTTTATAGAAAGGTAGAGCAGTGTCTGGAGAGTGACTGGGAGCCATCCATCACGCTGCTTAAGCAGGGAATGGAAGAGGGCGTGATTCGTAAGACCAATGTGGTCGTGCTGAAGCTGCTTCTATGTGAGGTCTATGAACAGCTGATTAATGGAGAGGCTCTGATCAGGAACCAGATTACTTACGAAGAGGCTATGCAGGAAATGATGGAAATTATTTTTGAGGGTCTGTTGGTGAAGTGATGGAGATTGTATTTGACGGTCTGTTAGTGAAGTGACGGAAATCATCTTTGAATGAAATCAGATATAGCGAATGCAGAGTGTTGATACAGGCAGGTTCAGGAATATTGTGATGCATGGAAAACAGAAAGGAAGTCAGGCTATGGATCATTCAAGCAGTATATTTGATAATCAGATGAG
>CAYRJT010000283.1:2766-3390 GCA_964424675.1 uncultured Lachnospiraceae bacterium | reverse complement strand
TTCCAACCGCAGGAAATACTCCATAAAATACAGAGGAAACCTCACGCATAGCCTCTGCCGGCGAGATCCATGCCGTGCTGAAATGAAATGCTGCCGAACACATCTGTTCTACCATCGGCAGCCAGTAGAACATTGTCAAAAGAATGGTAACAACAACTGTAACTAAGATCTTCAAGAGCAATTTAGGGTTCTTGAAAACCTTACATTTATATACGCAAAACAATCCGCCCATGAGTACACACATCAAGCAGGTATTTGTATGACATAGCAAAACTCCTGCATAGCCTGCCCCCAGCAGCCATGGCTTTCTCATATCCTCATAAATCAAATCATAGAGTCCGCAGATGACTAACGGTACAAAAATAAAAGCTGTGTATTCCCCAACTGCACTTCTCGTATAGACATCATCGATATGATACTCACATAAAGTCAGGACAACCGCTGCGATTGTTGCTGCATAGGAGTTTTTCGTGATATACCGTGTGCTGTAATAGGTTACTCCATAGCAAAGAACAAAACATAGTGCAACAAAAAGATGATAGGATGCATTGATACCGACACCGATCACTCTGAGCAGTGCAGGAAAGTAAAGCAGAAAATCCGGATAGAACATAGAACTGGCAT
>CAYRJT010000283.1:0-2756 GCA_964424675.1 uncultured Lachnospiraceae bacterium | reverse complement strand
CCACCTAAAAAGAGAACATTGACCTTCAGGAACGGCTTTCCCATCAAAATGCCTTCCTTCAGACTCTCGATCCGCAGCAGATGATATTCCACATCATGACCGTTGATGCAGTTCTCCGTAAACAGTGGGCTGCACGCCACAAACATCGTGATCAGAAAAATGACCCCTGCAATGATATTTGATTGACTCATCTGTAACTTTCTTTTCATATAGCTCCTTTACAAGCCTTTTTCCTGATCTGACTTAATATGTTAACCGATTTTCTAAGTATAACTTTATTTATATCATCTTTCAATACATAGCTGTGAAAAACGCACTTTATGTTGCAGATACAGCACTTTTTTCCAAAACAACAATCGTGTCATTGACCTGTATCTGCCCTCCATGAAGGACTCTTGCAAATATGCCTTCCCGCGGCATAATACAGTCTCCCATTTGTTTAAAGATCTCGCAGCCGCTATGGCATTCCTTTCCAATTTGTGTCAGCTCCAGGATAACATCATTACACTGAAATCTGGTTCCGACCGGCAGAGTCTTCAGATCAATACCCTCTACGATCAGATTTTCTCCAAATGCTCCATCCTCAACTACAGCACCACGCTTCCTGAACGCCTCTATCTTTTCATAAGAAAGCAGACTGACCTGTCTGTGCCAGTGTCCAGCGTGTGCATCTCCCTTTAATCCATAATCCTCGATCAATTCACAAGAATCTATATTTTTCTTCCGTGTTCCCCGTTCCGGACTCGTACAGACTGCCTTAATCGTTCCGACCTTACCTGCACAGTTGCCTGCTTCCCCTGATAATATCTCCAGTCCATGCAGCAATTCCGGAAGAATGTACTCCAGGCTCTCTCTGACTGCCTTGGGCGAACCTGGCAGATTGATAATCAGAGTTTCCTTGCGGATACCGGCTACTCCTCTGGAAAGCATCGCTCTCCTTGTTATCTGCATACTGTATGCACGCATCGCCTCCGGAATACCGGGTACAATGCGTTCAATGATATCCATTGTAGCCTCCGGCGTACAGTCTCGCTTTGAAAATCCTGTTCCGCCTGTTGTAATAATCAGATCAGCCACATGATCATCTGCTGCTTTCCGCATGGCTTCACTGAGTCTGGTTCTGTCATCTGGAAGCAGCTGCTGTGATATCACTGTATATCCTCCCTGCTCCAGGATTTCCCGGACAGTTTGTCCGCTGATGTCCTCTCGTTCTCCTGCATAACCACTGTCGCTTGCTGTGATGATAATCGCTCTTTTCATGAATATGCCATTCCCTTCTGCCGCATCATCTGATTAACTGTCATCCACCTATCTGTGACATACAACGGCGTTCTGCCTGATCAGTTACAGCCTCTCGAAACTGATGTTTCTCCGGCTTTTCAAAGATTGCCTGCCTGATTAATGCCTCTATCTCTTCATCCGTACCGTTGCTGCGCAGCTTTTCACGCAAATCGGTTCCGATATTGTATTGCAGGCAGGATTTCAGATATCCCTGTGATGTCAGTCTCACCCTATTGCAAGTCTGACAAAACTGATGGCTCATCGCGCTGATAAACCCGATTTTTCCTGCAAATCCAGCCAATGTATAGTAATGTCCGGGACCATTGCCCCGATTTTCAGCATCCTCTGTCAGCATGCCATATCGCTCACTCAAAATATCTTTGATTTCATCCTCCGGCAGGTAGCCATATTGCTTCCCATAGCCAATCGGCATCAGTTCAATGAAGCGTACATCCATTTTTCTGTCTCTGGCTAACTCCGCCACCTGCAGAATCCTCTCTGCCGCATTCAGAAGACCATTTCCTGCCTGATCGCGCATGGATACACAATTGATTTTGACCGGTATCTGCAATCTTAGAGCTTCATCGATTCCTGCTATAACCTGCGGCAGACAGTCATGTCGCGTCATATGGGCATAGGTCTCTCGGTCCAGTGAATCCAGACTGATATTGATTCCGTCAATATGACTATCCTGCAGATCCTGCAGCATCCCTGATAACAGAACGCCATTGGTCGTTAATGTTACCTTTTCAATACCCTCCACTGCTTTGATGCTTTTGAGCAGTCTGATAATATCGCGTCGTACCAGAGGTTCTCCTCCTGTGATTCGTATATACTTGATTCCCATGGCAGCAAATATCCTGCAAACCCTGACAATCTCATCGTAGGTCAGAATATCCTCATGCCGCATCATCTGGATACCATCCTCCGGCATGCAGTATATACAGCGAAGATTACATCTGTCTGTAACAGATATCCTCACATAGTCTATTTCTCTTCCCAATGCATCAAGCATAAAAGTCCCCGCTCTTTCCACCTGTCTTCTTTACCAGATGGATTCCTGTTATTTCCATATGTTTATCTATCGCCTTGCACATATCGTAAATGGTCAGCAATGCCACAGATACACCTGTCAAGGCCTCCATTTCAACACCTGTCTGCCCTGCTATTCTCACAGTACAGACCGCCTTGATCAGCCCTGTATCTTCATGAATCTCAAATTCGATACCACACTTGCCGATCATCAACGGATGACACATCGGAATCAGATTGGACGTCTGTTTGACGGCCATGATTCCAGCTGTTCTGGCAACCCCCAGCACATCTCCCTTGGCGGCCGTTCCGTTTTTAACAGCCTCAATGATCTCTTTGCAGACAATGATCTCTCCCTCTGCAACTGCTGTTCTGTCTGTGATTCCCTTATCCGTCACATCTACCATAATTGCATTCCCTGCAGCATCAAAATGTGTAAATTC
>CAYRJT010000282.1:0-3430 GCA_964424675.1 uncultured Lachnospiraceae bacterium | reverse complement strand
TATATTGTCAATGAAGAAGATAGACAAATCATTTATAGGGGTACATGCACTGAATCAGGTGGATTTTGACCTAAGACGCGGTGAGGTACATGCACTGATGGGAGAGAACGGAGCCGGCAAATCGACTTTGATGAAAGTACTGACGGGAATATATTCCAAAGACTCCGGTACGATCCTGTATGAGGGCGAAGAGGTAGAATATACAGATCCCCATGAATCACAGGCAGCCGGTATTTCCATCGTGCATCAGGAACTGAATATGATGAATCATCTGACGGTGGCACAGAATATTTTCATAGGCAGAGAGATCATGCACGGCCAACTGATTGATGATCGGAAAATGAACGAAGCTGCTGCAGAATTATTTCAAAGACTGAATATTGATATTGATCCGACGGAAATCATGGGAAATCTGACTGTCGGAAAGCAGCAGATGTGTGAGATCGCAAAGGCAATATCCAGAGAGGCCAAGGTCATTGTATTTGATGAACCGACGGCTGCATTGACTGAGACAGAGATTGATGAGCTCTTTAAAATCATTCGGGATTTAAAAAGCAAGGGAATCGGAATTATCTATATTTCGCATCGTATGGATGAAATCAAGGTGATTACGGATCGCGTGACGGTCATGAGAGATGGAGAATATGTCGGAACACTGATCTCTGATGAGTGCACGAAGGAGGATATCATCAATATGATGGTCGGACGTGTCATCTATGAGGAGCCAAAACAAAAAAGCAATGTGCATCCCGGAGCCCCTGTAGCCTTGGAGGTTAAGAACCTGTGTGCTGGAAAAATGGTACAGAATATCAGTTTTCAATTGCGCAAGGGTGAAATCCTGGGCTTTGCAGGGTTGATGGGAGCAGGAAGGACAGAAACAGCGAGGGCAATTTTCGGAGCCGACAAGATAGACAGTGGTGAGATCTATATCAAGAATAAAAGGGTTGATGTAACTTCACCGGAGGATGCCGTACGGCATGGTATCGGGTATCTTTCGGAGGATCGCAAACGATATGGACTAATATTAGATAAATCCATAGCCGTGAACACGACGATGGCATCCGTACCGGAGTTCTTAAATAAGGGATTGATTGACAAAAAAAGGGAAGAAAAGGCCACTCAAAAATATGTAGACCGTTTGAAAACCAAGGCACCAAATGTCAGTGTGCCGGTAGGCAATCTGTCAGGTGGGAATCAGCAGAAGGTAGTCATCGGCAAGTGGCTGGTAAGAGACTGTGACATTCTGATTTTTGACGAGCCGACGAGGGGAATTGATGTAGGTGCCAAGAGTGAGATTTATCATCTGATGAACGAGCTGGCTGAGGAGGGTAAGGCAATCATTATGATTTCATCTGAACTGCCGGAGATCCTGCGTATGAGTGACCGGGTGGTTGTAATGTGTGAAGGAAGAAAAACAGGGGAATTTATGATAGAGGAAGCATCGCAGGAGAAAATCATGCATGCTGCGACATTTAAAAAGGCAGGAGAGCGATTATGATGAAACAAAACAAACAGTCAATAAAACAAAATTCTGTGGTGAAGGCGCTTGGAACACAAAGAGCCGTGGCAATCCTAGCGCTGCTTGTACTAACTATTTTTTTCTGTATTGCGAGCCCTTCGTTTAGGCAGTACACAACGTTTGTCAGTATTTTGGATGCGTCTTATTACATAGGGTTTATGGCAATCGGGATCTGCTTTGCTATCATTACGGGAGGCATTGATCTTTCCATTGGAACAGTTCTGGTATGTTCGTCTTTGATTTCAGGGACGCTGTATGTCCGTAATGGTGTACCGATGGGACTCTGCCTGCTCATAGGGATTGCAATCGGTGTCCTCTTCGGACTGGCAAATGGCCTTATGGTGTCACGAATGGGATTGCCGCCTTTTGTGGCAACACTGGGTTCTATGATGGTATCAAAGGCCGTAGGCTCTATTTTCACAAGTGCTCAGAGCATCACGTGGCCGCAGGCAGGACAACCGGGAGGCTGGTTCAGAAGTATTTTTAAAATCAACATTATGCTGTCAGATGGAACGCAGATTCTGATACCGACAGGTTTTGTACTGCTGATTGTCTGTGCAGTGATCATGAGTATTGTACTGAACAAAACCAAAACGGGACGTTACATACTGGCGCTTGGAAGTAACAAAGAAGCAACAAGATTATCAGGAGTGAACGTAGCAAAATACCAGATGTTAGCATATGTATTTTCGGGAATGTTTGCCGGAATCGCTGGTCTGGCATACGCAGCGATTTATTCTACCTTACTTCCGGGAAATGGTTCCGGGTTTGAAATGGATGCGATTGCATCTGTTGTCATCGGAGGAACATCGATGTCGGGCGGTGTTGGTACGATTGCCGGAACCATTATAGGTGTTTACATCATGGCTGTATTAAAGACGGGACTTCCATTCATCGGCTTGATGAATTACTGGCAGCAGTTCTTTACCGGTATAGTATTGATATTTGCGGTGTTTGTGGATGTGTTTAATAAGCGGAAAAAGAATTAGAGAATGGTATTTGAGTCTCAAAGAGGACTTGGATATAGAACAATCAACAGGCAGGCAAAGCCTGCAAACCAATCTAAATCAGGGAGGAAAGAGAGAATGAAGAGAAAAGTTATGAGCATTGTTTTGGCAGCAGCAATGACAGCCACATTACTGGCAGGCTGTGGCAGCAGCGCAGCTACGTCAGCACCGGCAGCAGAAGCGGCATCGACGGCAGAGGCAGCACCTGCAGAGGAAACAGCGGCTGCGGAGGCAGAAGAGGTACCGGTAGCTGACACAGCGGAGGCATCAACCGATGGAAAACTGGTCTATCTGGTATCTAAGGGATTCCAGCATCAGTTCTGGCAGGCAGTTTATAAAGGTGCTCAGGAAGAGGCAGATGCGCTTGGTGTAGAACTGAAATTTGAAGGCCCTGCAACCGAGTCAGATATTGCAGATCAGGTACAGATGTTAAATAATGCAATCAATCAGGCACCAATTGCAATTGGACTGGCAGCTCTTGACACAGAGGCATGCCTTGACGGTATCACAACAGCTATGAATGCAGGAATTCCGATCATTGGATTTGATTCCGGTGTAGCAAATCCTCCCGAGGGTGCTATCTTTGCAAGTGCGTCTACTGATAATTATGCAGCAGGTGTGCTTGCGGGTGAAGAGACCTATAAGCTTATCAAGGATAAGGTAAAAGCAGGAAGCAAGATTGGCGTTCTGGCGCAGGATACAACAGGAGAATCTGTGCTGAACAGAGGTTTTGGCTTTATTGATAAGATGAAAGAATTGATCGAGGCAGACGGATTCACAGTTTCTGTAGAGGGACATGCAAAATATGAGAATAAAACAGATGGCGCTGATGTGATCATCCAGGTAGCAGTTCCTGCATCAGTTACCATGGAACTCTCAGTAGTAGATGCACAGAATATGATCA
>CAYRJT010000281.1:0-3459 GCA_964424675.1 uncultured Lachnospiraceae bacterium | reverse complement strand
GACCGAAACAGATCTGTTCGGTGAGCAGGCCGTTCTTTGCGGTGGTGTATGCGCATTGATGCAGGCCGGCTTTGAGACATTGGTAGAAGGCGGATATGACCCGAGAAATGCATACTTTGAGTGTATTCATGAGATGAAGCTGATCGTAGATCTGATTTACCAGTCAGGCTTCGAGGGAATGAGATATTCCATCTCTAATACAGCTGAGTATGGTGATTATATTACAGGACCTAAGATTATCACAGAAGAGACAAAGAAGACCATGAAGAAGATCCTTTCTGACATTCAGGACGGCTCCTTCGCAAAAGAGTTCTTACTCGACATGTCACCGGCAGGCGGCCAGGCACACTTCAAGGCAATGAAGAAGTTAGCAGCAGAACATCCTTCAGAGGCAGTCGGCAAAGAAATCCGCAAGCTCTACAGCTGGAACAATGAAGAGAGTAAATTCATCAACAACTAATCCGATAGTGGAAGAGAGTGCATAAATTCAAAAGAGGGTTCTTACCATGCTTGCATGGTAAAAACCCTCTTTCTGAATTTATATAGTCGCCCGTAAGGGCGACAACAAAAACGAGCCCGCTCGTTTTTGTTGTACTCTCTTCCACTATCGGATTAGTTGCCACAGCCTAAATTTCAGCTATGTGTCAATTTTGTGAACTCCCTTGCGTTAATATTGATTTCGGACTATGATAATGGTATGAAATCTACAATCGGAGGGATACCAATGAATAAAATCCTAAAATATGTACTTACAGTCTCAGCAGTATGTGTAGCAGCAATCATGCTCCCTACCCAGACCAAAGCGGCAACCTACGCAGAACTCCAGCAGGCCGCCATGAACCAGTACAATGCAACGGTAGCAGCACAGTATCAGGCAGCTCTTTACCAGCAGGCACTACAGGCACAGGCATTGCAGCAAGCACAGATCAATGCCGCCCTACAGGCGCAGGCACAGGCGCAATATAACGCCATCGTAAATGCACAGACACTACAGGCTGCCCAGATCCAGATGATCGCAAATGGAACAGCTGCGGCACAGTCAAACGCTGTGGCTCAGTATAATGCAGTGAAAGCGGCACAGGCAGTACAGCTAGCACAGTATTATTCCATGATGCAGGCACAGGCAGTCAATCAGACAGCATGTTTTACTGAGGCGTATAAACAGGAACAACAGAGAGCCATGAATGCATATCTCAGTTATTGGGGATTAAAATAATCATTCGGAAGAATACTTTGTAATAAAATCTGCGAAGCGTTCAGTGGCATTTGATGAAATATTTGCCTTTGAAACAGAAAATCCGATACTTCGCTTTGGAATGGAAAACTTTAATGGAACTTGGATCAATTCTTTTGATTCAAGTTCTTTTTTTACAAAATCTTTGATGACACAGGCGACCCCAAGTCCAATTTTAGCAAAATCGATCAGCAGATCCATGGTTGTGACCTCAATCAGCTGTCCCGGTTCGAAATGATGCTCGGCAAAATAAGCATCAATGTACTGACGTGTCATATTCGGTTTATCCAAAAGCATTAAGGTAGCATTCTGCAGAATTGAAGAATGTGAATGATCAGCCACCCGAATCTTTAGATTTTCCAGATAGCTCTTTGTGGTCACAAAGATATCTTCAATTTCTCCTGTTTTGACAAAATTCAGATTCTTCAGATGCTCTTTCGCATCTTTTGGTATTCCGATAAAACCGATATCCATTTTGCCTTCCTCTAACAGCTGCAGTGTCTGGTAGGTGGACTGGCAATTGATAGTGAACTTCACATGTGGATTCTCCTGTATGAACTTCTGAAGATAGGGCAATAGAACATACTTACAAAGTGTGGTGCTGACACCAACCTTAATATGACCGCCGCCAAGCTCTGTTGTTCTACGAATCTGTTCTTCTCCAAGCTCAATAGACTCAAATGCAATCTTAATTTTTTCAAACAGCAGTTCACCTTCATAGGTAAGCTGAACGCCCTTTGGACTTCTGTTAAACAGAATGACATTCAGACTTTGTTCCAGTTTGGAAATAGCCTTGCTTACTGCCGGCTGGCTGATGTATAATGATTTGGCAGCGTTGGATATGTTGCCACAGACAGCAGCGGCATAAAAGATACGATACAGGGATAGGTTGTTTTCCATGATATACCTCCTTATTCTCGCATCATATCATAACATACAGTTATAGTAAACATGAAATATTAATATTTTAATTATAATAAGAACTATGCTACACTACAGTTACAAGATTTCATTTATCAAAAAGAAGTCAGAATGATCAGGAGGAAATCAAAATGGGAATGACGATGACACAAAAAATACTGGCGGCGCACGCGGGACTGGATGCTGTGACAGCCGGACAGCTGATCGAGGCAGACCTTGACCTGGTACTGGGAAATGATATCACAACACCGGTAGCAGTTCGTGAAATGGATAAAATGAAACATGATTCTGTATTTCATAAAGATAAAATCGCACTGGTGATGGATCATTTTATTCCGAACAAGGATATTAAGTCAGCTGAGAACTGCAAATGTGTAAGAGATTTTGCATGCAGACATGAGATTACAAATTACTTTGATGTCGGACAGATGGGCATTGAGCATGCACTTCTACCGGAAAAGGGTCTCACTGTGGCAGGAGATGCCATTATAGGAGCGGATTCACATACTTGTACATATGGTGCTCTCGGAGCTTTCTCTACGGGTGTCGGAAGTACGGATATGGCAGCCGGCATGGTAACGGGAAAAGCATGGTTCAAGGTACCGTCAGCCATTCGCTTCAACATCACAGGAGAGCCTGCCAGGTGGATCAGCGGTAAGGACGTTATCCTGCATATCATAGGAATGATCGGTGTAGATGGTGCATTATATAAGTCCATGGAGTTTACAGGAGACGGCATCAGCCATCTGACGATGGATGATCGTTTTACAATCGCCAATATGGCGATCGAAGCCGGTGCCAAGAACGGTATCTTCCCTGTAGACGATCAGACCATTCAGTATATGCAGGAACACAGCAAGCGCCCATACAAGGCTTATGAGGCCGATGTTGACGCAGAGTATGACGAGGAGTATACAATCAATCTCAGTGAGTTAAAACCGACGATTGCATTTCCTCATTTACCCGAAAATACAAAGACAATTGATGAGATCAAGGAGCCGGTCAAGATCGACCAGGCTGTAATCGGATCCTGTACGAATGGAAGAATAGATGATCTCAGAGTTGCGGCATCTATATTGAAGGGCAGAAAAGTAGCGCCCAATGTACGGTGTATCGTGATTCCGGCAACACAGACGATCTATCTGCAGGCAATGGAGGAAGGCTTACTCAGGACATTTATCGAAGCCGGAGCAGTCGTATCGACTCCGACCTGCGGGCCTTGTCTGGGAGGCTATATGGGTATTCTTGCGGCAGGTGAGAGATGTATCTCTACAACAAACCGCAACTTTGTAGGGCGTATGGGA
>CAYRJT010000280.1:0-3469 GCA_964424675.1 uncultured Lachnospiraceae bacterium | reverse complement strand
ATATGAATGCAAAAGGACAAGTATTTAAATATGGTGATAATGTAGATACAGACGTAATCATTCCGGCAAGATATCTCGCCATACAGGATCAGAAGGAGTTAGCAGAGCACTGTATGGAAGACATTGATACATCGTTTGTGAAAAATGTAAAATCCGGAGATATCATGGTTGCAGGCAAGAATTTTGGATGTGGATCATCCAGGGAGCATGCGCCCCTGGTCATCAAGGTCGCAGGCGTCAGCTGTGTGATTGCTGAAACCTTTGCAAGAATTTTCTATAGAAATGCAATCAATATCGGACTGCCAATTATAGAATGCGAGGAAGCAGCAAAAGGAATAGATGCAGGGGACAAAGTAGAGGTTGATTTTGACAGTGGAATGATTTATGACAAAACAAAAAATACACAATATAAAGGGCAGCCCTTTCCGGAGTTCATGCAGAAAATCATCAGATCAGAGGGTCTGGTGAACTATATCAATCAAAAACAACAGGAAACCAAATAAAAAAAAGAATGAAAAACTGTTCATCATAGTCATGAACAGTTTTTTTTATGTCACAATCAAAAGGATTGGTAAATGATTGCAAATAAGACTTGAGACAAGCATTTGACTATGATAGAATGATAAAGGTAGCGTAAAAGAAATAGGAGTGCGCAAATGGGGGTATTACAATCATGAAGGACAAGATTACGAAGGAAAAGGAAACAGAAAAAAAAGTAAAAGAGAAGAAGGTAAGAAACAAAAAAATCAGAAAGAATCACACACCAAAGATTATCAAAAAGATCTTTCTGGCAAGCATTGGAAGACGAATCACGATCATGTTTACATTGATGATCCTGATCATGCTGGCATTGCTTGGCACGCTGGCTGTCAAATCAAAGGATTATAACCAGCAGTATGTAGCAGTATTGGACAATCTTTCAAAAATCAACTACATCAATACGAAAACACAGACTTGGTCCCGCTCTCTGATTAATATCTGTGCAGTTGGAAATCAGGATGAGGATCAGGAGGAGAAGGCAGTGATTGCGAATCTGCTTCCGTATATAGAGGAGATCAGAAGCAATATCGGCGATGATCCAATCTATAAACAGAATCATTCCCAACTCGATTCCATTGAAAGCTTTGTGTCCCAATATGTTGCATTATATGATGAGGTGATCAAGGCAGGCAACGGCAGATATATGCCGGAAGGAAAACAATTTGCTGAGCAGATGCAGGCACAGTCAAGCTTTATCACATCCTACTGTAATACGCTGATGCAGCTGGAGCTTAACCGCAGTGAAGCTCTCCAGAAACAGATTGATGCAAACTTCAGCAAAATGATCAGTGCCATTATCTTCATTGTGATCTTAACGATTGTCATTGTCATTGCATTGATGTTTATGGTAATCAGAGGCACGATTGTAAAACCGATCGGTGTCTTGAAAAAGAACATTTCTGTTGTGGCAGACGGCGATTTGAGCGGAGACGAGATTGTCGTGAATTCTGAGGATGAGCTGCGCGATCTGGCAGTTGTATTTAACTATATGAGTACCAGCCTCAAGGATATTATTAAAAAGGTACTTGGTGTCAGTGAGCAGATGGAAGATTCCATTCATGCTGTCAGCGAGAGTGCAGCACAGAATGCTGCCGGCAGTGTAGAAATCACACAGGCGATTGATCATATGTCTGAACGTATGAACGATCAGAAGAGTGAAGCCGGAAACATCATGGGACAGGTAGATGAGATGGACTCCATCTCAGATAATATTGCCAATAAAGTAGATCGTATCGCAGGCAATGCAGATCTGGCAATGCAGAATGCCATGAAAGGCAATCAGGCGATTGAAACATATATGAAGCAGCTTGCAAGTCTGAACGATGTGATGCAGGAGGTCTCCGGAATTGCCGGAGTGCTGAGCCAGAATGCAGAAGAGATGAATCATATCCTGAACTCCATTACATCTATTTCTTCACAGACCAATCTGCTGTCATTGAATGCATCGATTGAAGCAGCAAGAGCGGGTGAAGCAGGGAAAGGCTTTGCAGTGGTTGCCATGGAAATCAGAAAACTTGCAGAGGACACACATGAGTCTGCAGGCAAAATCGGTGTCATCATAGAAGGCGTGCAGAATAATGCCATTGATATGTCAAAGAAGATGGAAGAGGGATTATTACAGCTGCAAAAGGGTAATGAAATCGCAAAGGCAACGCGAGACAGCTTTGTGGAGATCAAGGATGGAACAAATGTCGTCAATCAGGATATCAAGAGCATGCTGGAGGATCTGAAGACGCTTGAAAACGTATCAAAACAGGTCGGAGCAAACATTGAAAAGATACATCATGCGATTGATGAAAATGCTGATGGAACAGAAGCAATTGCAGCAACAGTCACAGAGCAGTCTGCAAATCTGCAGGAAGTTTCGGATGTAGCTGAAAGCCTTGCTTCTATGTCTACAGATCTGCGCAGACTGGTAGATGAATTTAAACTGTAATGAATGAGTATGAAAAAGTGGGACTGGATTTTATTTGCCGGAGCAGTATGGATTGCAATCTTAATGCTGATATTGATCAGCTTTGGCCGTGAGGACGGAACCTATGTCATTGTATCCGTGAACGGATCCGAGACTGCAAGATATGCTCTGTCTGAGGAAATGACAGAAGAGATTCAGGGCATGAAAAACGGACATGTGCAGCTTGTGCTCCACGATGGAGAGGCAGATGTGACGGAGGCTTCATGCCCTGATAAATTATGTGTTCATCAGGCAAAAATCTCAAAGTCAGGAGAGATGATCGTATGTCTTCCGAACAGAATCGTAATCAGCATTGCCGGTGATCACAACACCATGGATTTGGATGCTGTAACGAACTAGGCATACAGAATGGAAGATCAATGAAGAATGATAGAGCTACAGGAAAAAAAGTAGCATATTTAGGGATATTTGCATCATTGGCAATCCTTTTTGGATATATAGAAACGTTGATACCATTTCCATTTGGTATTCCCGGAATGAAGCTTGGACTTGCAAATATTATGACAGTCACGATCCTTTATCTGTTTGGAACAAAGGAGGCAGCCATTGTATCCGCTGTCAGAATACTTGTGGTCAGTATGCTGTTCGGCAGTCTTTACAGTATGCTGTACAGTCTTGCAGGTGCTGTGCTCAGTCTGATCGTGATGCTGCTGATGAAAAGAGTGAAGCAGTTCAGTATCACGGGTGTCAGCATCAGCGGAGGAATCTCACATAATATAGGGCAGCTATTTGTTGCTGTACTGGTGGTCAGTGAAATGAGACTGACCTCTTATATTCCATTCTTGATCATAAGCGGAGCTGTGACTGGCCTGCTGAATGGAATTATCTCAGGGATATTAGTTCAAAGACTACAGAATACCGGTATCACAACTGGTGTGGAGGGGCATCTATGATTGGATATTTAAAAGGGGAAGTTGCAGGAATTTATGAGGAACAGATCGTACTGGAGGTCAG
>CAYRJT010000279.1:0-3469 GCA_964424675.1 uncultured Lachnospiraceae bacterium | reverse complement strand
GTCCTGATGCAAAATTTTCATGTGTATGTTCCTCCAGAAATTGAATGATTTCATAGATAATCTCTGCATTTGGATATGGATTATCTTTCTCGTCCTCCATATAGCAGTCCAGCAATATCTCCTGCAGCAGCGGATTCATATATCCTGCACGAAGTGGATTGGAGGAATGGAACCACTCTACAAGATGATACAGCTTACCCCCTATCGCACTTCCCTTATCCAGTACCAGCAGCTTCGGCAGCTGTATTGCATAGTCATAGTCTGCTCTGTCAAACTCCTGCTCCTGAATATGAGATGTATACAACTGGAATCTGGAGTCTTCCTGATCTGGCTGTTCCATCAGGAAGTGAACATAGATCCATCTGGAATCAGGTGCACTCGGAGTCACTCCATAATGATGCAGTCCTGCCTTCATAAAGAACAACGAGTCTGCATTGATCTCATACTCTGTATCTTCTTCTACAATAGAAATAGAACCCTGAATCACATAAAGTAATACATGAAAATCTGCTCGTCTGTCTGCGTGCAAAAAAGGCTTTTCTGCATACAGCCGATCAGCTACCTTCACCAAAGGCATTTGATTCAGTTTTAAATAAAGTCTGTTATCCTCCATGTTTTATTTGTCCTCTTTCATCCAATATGCGAATATATTATATCTAAATGTGAATAAATCTTATTTTATATACATCTTGATACGATTATAATTTATATATACAAATTTGTAAATGATCATTTTGTGACATATCATACGTGCATATTAAAGGAGGTTACTATGCAGACATTATTAAAACATTTTCAAATAACGGATTCTTTTTGGACTCGCTATGAGCATCTGATCAAAGAAACTGTCATCCCCTATCAGGAGAAGGCTCTCCATGACCAGATTCCAAATGCTGAGAAAAGTCACGCCATTGCCAACTTTCAGGCTGCGGCAGAATATCTGAAAACTGGAATCAAACCCTCTGATTTCTATGGAATGGTGTTTCAGGACAGTGATGTAGCCAAATGGCTGGAGGCTGTTTCCTATACTCTGGTTCTCTTTCCGGACGCCGAGCTCGAGGCACGCGCGGATGAAATCATTGAACTGGTAGGCAGTGCGCAGCAGGCTGACGGATATCTGGATACCTACTTTACACTGAATGATGACAAAGCACACTTTTCCAATCTGCATGAGGCGCATGAGTTATACTGCGCGGGTCATATGATGGAAGCTGCTGTGGCATATTATGAAAGTACAGGCAAGCGTTCCCTTCTGGATATCATGCTGCGTGTAACTGACTGCATCTATGAACACTTTATCACGCAAAAGGCTGAGGGGTATCCGGGACATCCGGAAGTTGAACTGGCCCTGATGCGTATGTATCAGGCATCACATGAACAGAAATGTCTTGCCCTTGCTGAGCATTTTATCAATGTCAGAGGAGTAGATCCTCGCTTCTATGAAAAAGAACGCAAGAAAATCGACTGGACCGTATGGAACAATGATCCTTCGAACTACGAATATGAGCAAAATTATGCTCCCGTCAGAGAACAGGATCGTGCGACCGGACATGCCGTGAGAGCTGTTTATCTATACACAGGAATGGCTATGCTTGCTCAGGAAACAAAGGACAGTGCTCTGCTTGATGCATGTAAGAGACTATGGAACAGCATCACAGAGGAGCAGATGTATGTGACCGGTGGTATCGGATCAACCTGCCTCGGCGAAGCATTTACGACCGCCTATCATCTGCCGAATGATACAGCCTATGCTGAGACCTGTGCTTCCATCGGATTGATCTTCTTTGCACGCAGGATGCTGGAGCTGGACATGAACAGCCGGTATACCAATGTGATGGAGCGTGCTCTCTATAACTGTGTACTGGCTGGTATGCAGCTGAACGGAACCCGTTTCTTCTATGTCAATCCTCTGGAGGTAGAGCCAGGTGTCTCAGGAATCATACCGACACATAAGCATACCTTACCCGAACGCCCTATGTGGTTTGGCTGTGCCTGCTGTCCGCCCAATGTAGCACGTCTGCTGTCTTCTATAGCAGAATATGCCTGGAGTGAAACGGATGATACTCTGTACTCTCACCTCTATCTGGCAGGAGATCTGAGACTGGAACAAAAGAAAGCAACAATCCATGTTGAAACAGAGTATCCCTATCATGGGACTGTAAAGTATGAAATAGAGCCTGCTGACAGCTCAGCTGAGTTTACCCTTGCCATCAGGATTCCTGACTGGAGCAGTCATACAGATGTCCGGATAAATGATGTGCCTATATTTAAGGGCAATCATCTCTATGATGCGAATAAAACAAATGTTTATGCAGACATAGAATATCATCAGGGTTACCTGTATATTCACCGTTCATTCTTAAAGGATGATGAGATTGAAGTGAATATGGATATGACGCCATATCGCATCTACGCCAATGCAAAGATCAGTGCAGACAGTGGCAGAGTAGCTGTTGCAAGAGGCCCTCTGGTATATTGCGCAGAAGGTGTGGATAATGATGATGATGATGTCTTTTCATTATATGCAGATCCATACTCCGCAATCGATGTATTGCCTTATGATGCGAATATATTACATGGAGTTGTTCAAATGGAATTGAATGGATACCACATTCAGAATATGAAATCCCTATATTCTTTGACGCGTCCTGAGAGAACAGCTTGTAGAATAAAACTGATTCCTTACTATGCATGGGGAAATCGTGGTCTGAACCAGATGCGCGTATGGCTGCCGGAATCTAGCGAATCGTAAATCCGATTTCACAGCCCTTCCCCTGAACTCCACTTTTGCAATAAATCGTGCCGCCGAGAGCCTCTATGATATACTTACAAATAGATAATCCCAGACCGGAACCCGGTATACTGGAGGTTCTCGACTTCTCGGCACGGTAAAACCGGTCGAAAACATACGGTATGTCGTCTGCGCTGATTCCAATCCCGTTGTCAATGACCCGGATCAGGACACTCTGATCCTGACGCACAGCAGTCAGTTCGATCCTTCCTTGTTGATCTCCGATATATTTAATGCTGTTTTCGACCAGATTATACAGAACCTCTGTTACACGTCTGTTATCAATCGTGACAATCATATCCGGCAGATCGGTACGATAAGTAAGCACGACACCTCTTTGTCTTGCATATCTTTGCAGTTCCTTTGCAGTCTCTTCAAAATAAGGGCAAAAATAAACCTCCTTAGGCACGATTTCCAGCTGGTTGAGCTGTGCATTCGAGTACTCCAGCAGCTCTGAGATCATCTGGCTGAGCAGATTCGTTTTATTAATAATAACCTCCTCATACTCCTTACGTACTTCTTCAGTTGCTGCAATGCCATCCCTCAGCCCTTCTCCATATGCTTTGATCGTGGAAATGGGTGTCTTCAAATCGTGTGATATACAGGAAATCAGCTCCTGTTGTGATTTTTTCAGTTGCTCCTCCCGCAGCTGTTTTTCCTTCAGCTCATCTCTCATCA
>CAYRJT010000278.1:0-3531 GCA_964424675.1 uncultured Lachnospiraceae bacterium | reverse complement strand
TTCTTCTTCGGGTAATTCTTCTAAGAGCGTAGCAATATCTGCTTCATTTAACTCAGATAATTCCTGACGCAAGAGTGTATACTGCTTGTTGTCAATCAGATCTTTGATCTTCTCCATATTTTCCATAGCAATTCTCCTTTATGGCGCGCATATAGCAGAAAATTGCAAAGCAATTTCCATCAAAAAAGATAGCCTGCACGCTTTATGTAGTGGTTTACGCGCGGACTTCGACCCGGAACATCAGATAACGAATTGCTCTTTATCTTCTTCACATAAACCACCGCCTTTCGAATTGCATTTAATATGGAAAATAAAAATAATTCCTAAACAACTATAACAAACACCAAAAATTATGTCAATGGAAAATATGATTGACGGCTGCCAATGCGGCTACTGAGAATACGGTCAAAATCCAAATTTCTGTTACCATTTTGGATTGCATTTATTCCATCTCATATACCTCTGCCTTCCCATCAATCACTGCATAGTAAACCGGATCCAACTCCGTCAGCTGGGCCTGGCCGTTCGTGGCCTCTGTGAGTTCCACTTTGGCTTGAGTTCCCTCTTTAGCCGGAATCAGTACCTCCATCGTCACACGTTCTGTATACTTTGTCGAAATCACAGAATACCCTTTCTTTCCTATTATATATTGTACCTTACCGATTCCGTTATAGTCTGTCTCTATCATGAGTCTCATCGCATACTTTTTTTCAATGATCTCGCAATGTGCCAGGCCTTCCTTGACGGCATGTCCATACGCACGCACCAGTCCTCCGGTGCCAAGCAGCGTACCTCCAAAATAGCGGGTCACCACAACAGCCACATTTCGTATTTCTTCCCCCAGCAGGACTTCCAGCATAGGTCGTCCTGCTGTTCCTCCGGGTTCTCCATCATCTGAGCATCTTGAGACTTCTGACCTCTCCCCCAGCACAAATGCAGAACAATTGTGTGTCGCATCCCAGTATTTCTTCTTCATTTCCTCTATAAATCCCGTCGCTTCCTCCTCCGACGCTATCTTTCTCACCGTTGCAATAAACCGAGACTTCTTTTCTACGATCTCTCCGGCACCATCCCGGTAAACTTCCCTATATCTCTCAACCATCCAATCTCCCCCTGCCATCCAGCCTGTCTAAACCCGCAGCTTTCTCCCAGCTTGTTTGCTTTGGACTTGCTTGCTTTGGACCTGTCTGCTTTGGACTTGCTTATTTTGGACAAGTCACCTATTAGAAACGTCTCTACACATCCAAATGCTTGGACAGCAAGCATGCTTTTCTTGTACTTTGGACAAGTCTCCCTACTAAAATCTTGTAAGAATTCCAATTTTCTGCAATCTTTATTGTATATTGGATATCAAGTCACAATAGTAAGAGGTCACTTGTCCAAACCACCCATTTTTCTCACTGAAAATGCTGTTTTTGGAATCCTGTCTAAAAAACTTGATTTCTATTGTCCAATTCTGCCACTTTCCTACCTTCTTACACATTTTTACTCTCATGCTTTGAATCAGCCTGCTCTTGACTTGCCCGCCCTCAGCTCACTCGCTCGTGACCCACTTCTATTTTATCACATATCTTTTGTATAAACTTCTTTAAATTTGTGAACAATTCTTTACAGGACTATTTACCCCTTTATTTAAATTCTAAAATTTGATATAATGATGCAAGTGTCAAAAGTCAAATTCGTGTCGTGCTTGCACGTAAGCGTATTTGACCTTATGACACGCTAAACATGAGCAAGCAGCGCGACAGCGCGAATTGCGAATGTTTTAGGATTGCGAAAGCAATCCGTGCATCAGCAAGTGTCAAAAGTTATTTATGTATCAAATCAGGAGGTTCCAACATGAATTATGGCAGAAGAAGCGCGCGTAAGAAACAGAAAACGCTCGTATCAAAATCGACCAGGATCGGAAAGATGATTGCCATTACATTCTTTAACGCTGTTTTAGTATGTGCTCTTTCGCTTGCAGTCATCGGCGCCTGTGCAGGTGTCGGTTTATTTAAGGGTGTCATTGCAACTGCACCTGATATATCCAATATCGATGTATCACCAACAGGCTTCTCAACAACAGTCTATGATAAAGAAGGAAATACACTGACTAAGCTTGTTGCTGCAGATTCCAACCGTATCTATGTCACCATTGACAAAATACCAGAGGACTTTCAGCATGCCTTTGTCGCAATTGAGGATGAACGTTTCTACACACATCCCGGTATTGATATTAAAGGTATCATGCGTGCCGGTGTTGTGGGTCTGCAAAAGGGCAACTTCTCCGAGGGTGCCAGCACGATTACACAGCAGCTACTGAAAAACAACGTCTTTACCAGCTGGACATCCGAGTCTTCTATGATTGAGAAATTTAAGAGAAAGTTTCAGGAGCAGTATCTGGCGCTTGAACTGGAAAAAATCATGGACAAGGAAACGATCCTTGAAAACTATATGAACACGATCAACCTTGGTCAGAGTACTCTGGGCGTACAGGCAGCCTCTCAGCGCTATTTTGGCAAGACTGCATCCCAGATCACACTGTCAGAGGCAGCCGTGATTGCTGCTATCACACAGAACCCGACCAAATTCAACCCCATTTCACACCCCGACTATAATATGGAACGCCGCACCAAGGTGCTTGACAATATGCTGGAGCAGGGCTATATCACACAGGGTGAGCATGACGAAGCTCTGGCAGATGATGTATATTCCAGAATTCAGAATGTCAATGCTGAGACAGAGAAGAATTCCATCTATACATACTTTGTTGATACATTGACCGAAGAAGTCATCAGTGATTTGCAGGAAATGAAGGGATACTCCTATACGCAGGCATACAACGCACTGTACAGTGGCGGACTCAGCATCTATACCACACAGGATCCAAACATTCAGAGAATCTGTGATGAGGAATTCAGCAATCCAGAGAACTTCCCTGAAAATACAAAGCTGTATCTGACCTATGAATTATCTATCGAGAACAGCAGCGGTGAAATGGAGAACTTCAGTACACAGAATTTTGAATCCTACTTTAAGCAGCAAAATAAGAAGTTCAACAGCATTTTTGATACACAGGAAGAAGCACAGGCATGTATAGATGAATATAAAGCTTCCGTTATGGGACCGGCAGACAAATTTGTCGCAGAAAACATCAATTATACCCCTCAGCCGCAGGTATCCATCAGTATCATTGATCACACGACAGGCCAGGTATCTGCCATTGTCGGTGGCCGTGGTACCAAACAGGCCAGTCTGACACTGAATCGTGCAACTGATACTATGAGACAGCCCGGTTCCACCTTCAAGGTACTGGCTGCATATGCGCCTGCTATGGACAGTGCCGGATTTACCCTTGCATCTACTCAGGTTGACGAGCCCTTTAATTACGCCAACGGCCGTCCTGTTTCCAACTGGTACAGCACCGGTTACAAGGGCATCTGTACAGTGCGTTACGGTATTGAACAGTCCCTGAATATTGTTGCGGTTAAGACACTGACTGATATCACACCTCAGCTGGGATATGATTACCTTCTGAATTTTGGTTTC
>CAYRJT010000277.1:1389-3534 GCA_964424675.1 uncultured Lachnospiraceae bacterium | reverse complement strand
TTACAGATTCTCATTCGTGGATTTCCAATATAAAGTCACACACTTCATCCCCGCGCCCAAGGGTAATGCAATCGCAGGATAAATTCGCTTGTATTCCGTAGCTGCCTGATGAATGATGTGCTCCGCTGATAATATTGCTTATTGTTAGGCATTTGCTGCAAGGCCTGTATACAGCTGATAATACTTGCCCTTCTCTTCAATCAGTTCATTGTGTGTGCCTCGCTCTATGATGCGGCCCTGCTCGAGTACCATGATACAGTCACTGTTCTTGACTGTAGACAGTCTGTGGGCAATGACGAAGGTCGTTCTGCCCTTCATGAGCTGATCCATACCCTCCTGTACGAACTTCTCAGTTCTCGTATCAATCGAGCTGGTTGCCTCATCTAAGATCAGTACAGGCGGATCGGCGATTGCAGCACGTGCAATTGCAAGCAGCTGACGCTGTCCCTGACTTAGATTTGCTCCATCTCCTGTCAATTTCGTCTGATATCCGTCTGATAATTTTCTGATAAAGCTGTCTGCATTTGCAAGCTTTGCAGCTGCAATGACCTCTTCATCCGTTGCATCTAACTTACCATAACGGATATTCTCCATGACAGTTCCGGTAAATAAATGTGTCTCCTGCAGTACAATCCCGAGAGAATGACGCAGATCATCCTTCTTGATCTTATTGATATTGATGCCATCATAGCGAATCTTGCCATCCTGAATATCATAGAAGCGGTTGATCAGATTCGTGATGGTTGTCTTACCTGCACCGGTTGAACCGACAAATGCGATCTTCTGCCCCGGTGTTGCGAACAGATCAATGTTATGCAGTACCATCTTCTCATCTGTATAGCCGAAGTCCACATCATTGAATACAACATCTCCATTCACTTCCACATAAGTTGTTGTATCATCTGCCTTATGATAATGCTTCCAAGCCCAGATGCCGGTACGCTCCGCGGTCTCAGTAAGCTCTCCAGCTTCCCTTTTGGCATTGACCAGTGTTACATAGCCTTCATCCAGCTCAGGCTTCTCATCCAGAAGCTTGAACACACGGTCAGCTCCTGCAAGTGCCATGACAATACTGTTGAGCTGCATGCTGACCTGATTGATCGGCATATTAAAGCTCTTATTATAGGTTAAAAAGCTTGCAAGCTTTCCTAACGTAAAACCACCAAAGCCATTAATGGCCAATGCTCCACCGACGATTGCACACAGCACATAGCTGATATTGCCAATCTGTGCATTGACAGGCATCAAAATGTTGGCAAATTTGTTGGCATTATCCGCACTGTTGAACAGCTGATCGTTCAGTTCATCGAATTTCTTGATGCTCTCGTCCTCATGACAGAACACCTTCACAACCTTCTGCCCCTCCATCATTTCCTCGATATAGCCGTTCAATACACCAATATCCTTCTGCTGCGCAGTAAAGAATTTTCCTGACTGACCTGCCAGTTTCCCAGTCGTAAATAATACAAGTCCCACCATAAGCAGAGTCAATACTGTTAGTGGAATACTCAGCATCACCATACTAACAAAGACGCTGACAATCGTAATGGCGCTGGAGAAGATCTGTGGCATACTCTGACTGATCATCTGACGCAGCGTATCCACATCATTGGTATAAATGGACATAATATCACCATGCGCATGACTGTCGAAGTACTTAATCGGAAGACTCTCCATGTGGGTAAACAGCGTATCACGAAGACGTTTTAATGTTCCCTGACTAATATAAATCATGACTTTTGCCTGAATATAGGCAGCGGCTGCACCACACAAATAAAAGATTCCAATCTGGCCAATTGCGCGTGCAAGGCCGGAAAAGTCTGGATTATCTGACTTAAGCAGCGGCAGGATATAGCCGTCGATCAGGGTCTGCATAAACCAGGTACCACGCACACTTGCAAGTACATTTACAATAATGGCAATCACGACGATGATACAGTGTGGTGCGTAATATTTGAATACATAACCGAGCAGACGTTTGAATACGGCTCCCGGATTCTCGATTGTAGGCTTCATGCCTCTGGCGCCTCTGTGTCCGCCCATCGGACCCCTGACTACCTTTACCTTTTCTTCTGCCATTACTGCTCACCTCCATTCGCATCGAAGTCACCGGCTCCACCGGTCTGGGACTCATATACGTCCTGA
>CAYRJT010000277.1:0-1379 GCA_964424675.1 uncultured Lachnospiraceae bacterium | reverse complement strand
AGCAGCTCCTCATGGGTTCCAAAGCCGTCTACACGACCGTCCTCCATGACGATAATGCGGTCAGCATCCTTTACGGAGCTGATGCGCTGTGCAATGATGAGCTTGGTCGTTCCCGGTATCTTCTCGGCAAATGCACTGCGGATCTTCGCATCCGTAGCTGTATCGACTGCGCTCGTACTGTCATCTAAGATTAATATTTTCGGATTTTTCAAAAGTGCTCTTGCAATGCAGAGTCTCTGCTTCTGTCCGCCTGATACATTGGCTCCGCTCTGTTCGATATGGGTGTTGTAGCCATCCTTCATTTTATCTATAAATTCATCTGCACATGCAAGCCTGCAGACTTCCTTACATTCTTCCTCTGTTGCATCCTTTTTCCCCCAGCGCAGATTCTCCAGAATGGTTCCGGAGAAGAGGACATTTTTCTGCAGTACAACTGCGACCTGATTACGCAGTGTATCGAGGTCGTAATCCCGGACGTCCCTGCCGCCGACTGTGACTTTACCCTCTGTCACATCATAGAGGCGGCTGATTAGATTGACCAGAGAGGACTTCGCACTTCCGGTTCCGCCGATGATTCCAATGGTTTCTCCAGCCTTGATTTGCAGATTGATATCATCCAGTACAGGCTTCTCACTGTCCTTGTAATAACGGAAGGTGACATGATCAAAGGCAATGCTGCCGTCTGATACATTCATTACAGGATTGACCGGACTCTCCAGATCTGCCTTGTCATTTAATACTTCGGTAATACGTTCTGCACTTGCCATACTCATAGTCACCATAACAAAGATCATGGAGAGCATCATCAGACTCATCAGAATATTGATGCAGTATGCCAACAGACTCATCATCTGCCCTGTTGTCAGGGAACCGCCGACTATCATCTTTGCTCCAAGCCAGCTGATGGCGAGGATACATCCATAGACAGTAATCTGCATGATCGGACTGTTCAGAGCAATCACGCCCTCTGCCTTGACAAACATCTTATAGATATTATCACTCGCTTTGCGGAATTTATCATTTTCATAGTCTTCTCTGACGTATGCCTTCACCACACGGATGCCGGATACATTTTCCTGTACGCTCGCGTTTAATGCATCATATTTTTTGAATACAACCCTGAAATACTTGGATACGGTACGAATCAGAAAGAACATACAGATTCCAAGGAAAATTACCGCCACCACATAGACACTTGCTAACTTCGCATTGATGACAAATGCCATCGTCATCGCAATGATCAGACTAAAGGGTGCCCTTGTACACATACGCAGAATCATCTGGTATGCATTCTGCATGTTTGTAACGTCTGTCGTCAGTCTGGTAATCAGACCTGATGTGCTGTATTTATCAATGTTAGAGAAGGAAAATGTCTGAAT
>CAYRJT010000276.1:0-3537 GCA_964424675.1 uncultured Lachnospiraceae bacterium | reverse complement strand
ACTTCCCCGATGCCAACGTTCCAAGCGGCATACCAAAGTCCTCTGCAACCGCCACTCTGACAGCCGGTGCACACTGTACCATCGTTTTTTTCTCCGGATTTTGCAATGCTTCCTTCACTTCACGCAGATGGCACACATTATAGGCTGCAAAGAGCGGTTCCCGTACCGATGCAGGAATGCCGCGTTCTTCCTTAATCTGCTCATACAATGTCAGGTCATGATCTATTAGAGAGACATAGGATTTGCAGGTCTGCACGCACTGACCACACTTGATACACATGGTCTCATTGATCTTCTGTGGCTTTCCATGCTCTCCCTCTATTGCATATGCCGGACAGGTCTTGACGCACTCCTGACAGCCGGTACATAGTCTTTCATCGATTTGTATTACCTTCATGTCATTGTCCTCCTGTCTACCCCTTGATACCGCTCAGGATTCTTGCGGCTTTTTGTCTTTTATTGTCTGTTTCCTCTTTTAATTCCACGATGCGAAGTGCTTCCTGTTTACAGGCACGTACACACGCCGGTCCCTTTGGATTATCAATGCAGCAGTCACACTTAGAAGCAATCTTTCTGTTGTCATCACTGTCCGGCTGTTTCTCGATGAATCCATTTCTGACGGACGGCAGTATCTCAATTGCTCCAAATGGGCATGCCATCACACAATCTTTGCAGCCCGTACATTTTCCCTCATTGACGACAATCTGATTGTTTTTTCTTTCAATCGCATGCAATGTACATGCCTGCATACAGGGGGCATCCTCGCAATGTCTGCACTGTACGGGGGTACAGATTTCCTCTGTGCGTGTCAGATACAATCGCGGAAGAATCGGTGTACCGACTGTTCCCACTGTCTGTCCAACATGATTTGTCTTTCTGTTATGCTCCGTAAAACACGCTACCTCACATGCCCTGCAGCCTACACACTTTTCCGGGTCAGCTGCTACAAATCTCTGTAGTTCCTTTTCCATGCCTTATCCTCCTGTATATTCTGATTCATTATCTTCCTTTCATCCTTGTGTTACCATAATGTGCCGCTTGACCCATCGTGCTGCCTGTTCATAATCTGTCAGTCCAAAATGCGGCAGTTTCTGCTCTAAGTCCGCCGTAAAGTCCGCGCATACCGCTAACAGCCTGCCTCCATGCACAACTGTTTCCTTGGAAACAGCCTGTCTCATAATCTCAATCTTGTCATAGTCTGAGTTTTTCAGCCCCTCCACAAGAATCAGATCCAGTGGCTGCTTCTGCAAAGTCAAAAGCCGGTTCTTCACCATTTCAAACTGAGATTCTTTCTGCTCTATATAATAAGCCTGCCGTCTGTCTGAATAAATTGCCGTAGTACCTGCTCCTGCTGCATGAATCCTGGCACTGTCTGTTCCCGGCACATCCGGTATGAAATCATGCCCGTCATGCTTGATGACACCAACACGAAGCTTTTCATTTATGAGGCATGGCAATAATCCCTCTATGAATGTGGTTTTTCCTACGTTTTTATGCCCACAAATACATAGCACCGGAACATCACCACCTTGCCTCTCCTGCAGACGCCGTAAATCAAACAGTTCTACAGCCTGCACCACCCTGCCTGCTGTCAGCTGTCCGCTTCCCTCCGGAATGTCAATCATACAATTACAGCCAATCATGGAGTACAGTGAACCAGAGGAATGATTTTCCGGAATACGGATTCCATCTTCCATATGCTGTGCCCTGATAAAGCGTCTTCTAGCAATTGTTTGCTTAGGAAAATCATTCAGCAGAACCGCATTGAATTTATGATGCGTTGTATTATGTAAACCAGTCATCTTTAAAAGTCCGGGAACCGTCAGCAATTCAAATGTTGCCATTGCCGCAAATGGATTGCCGGATAGACAGAACAATATTTTATTCTGGTATACAGCACTTAACATAGGTGTACCCGGCTTAATGTCCACGCCATGAAATAACACCCTTGCACCCAGCTGCTTCATAACCTCCGGTATATAATCCTTCTCTCCGACAGATACGCCGCCTGTTGTAATAATGGCATCATAATCGGCGGTCAGTTCCTGTATTTTTTCCTGTATCAGATGCTTCTCATCCGAGATATGAAAAATATCTGCATCCATACCCAGTTCTGTCAGCCGCAGCGCAAGCATGGAGCCGTTTGAATCATAAATCTTGCCCTGTATCTTTTGATCCGGTTCTCTGTTTGATTCCAGACTTCCGTCTGTATCTGAGATCAGTTCAGTTCCGGTTGTCAGCACTGCTATCCGTATACGGGCATATACCTTCACCCGAAAGAACCCCTGACCGGCAAGTACTGCACCATGTGCCGGAGTCATTACAGTTCCCTGTCTGATAATCACCAAACCCTTCCTGATATCCTCTCCCTGTCTGCAGATATTCTGCTGTGATTTGACACAGGCAAATATCCGGCATACTGATTTCTGCACAGCTTCTGTATCTTCCTGGCGTATGACGCAGTCTGTACCTTTGGGAAGCATCGCTCCGGTCATGATTCTGACCGCCTGCCCCTGTCTGACTGTCTGCTTTGGTATATCGCCTGCATATACAGTCTCAATGACAGATAACTCCACCGGCTGTTCTCTGGATGCTGTTAAAATGTCCGCACTGCATAGTGCATATCCGTCTAACGGCGAACGGTCAAAGGGCGGCTGGTCAGTCACTGCTCGGTAATCCTTCGCAGCGATGCGGTCAAGTGCCCTCGTCAGTTCCACCTCTTCTGTTGCTGACGCACTTGGTGTATTTTCTATAATCAGTGCCTCTGCCTCTTCTAATGAAATCATTTTTCGCATGGATAATCCTCTGGTGTATTGACATTTCTAAACCATTCATCTGACAGCTGATATGTATCGGTTTGCAGATAACGTGTTCTGACTCTGTCTAACAGAACCTGCAGCTTATAACACTTCTCCTCAATCATCTGCTCAATCACAGGCAGACAACTGATTCTATACATACCGCAGAGCGTCTGCACACGCCCGTCTCCGGTTCTGAACACGGTAATATCTGTGTGTTCATCAGCCTCCTGCAGCAACGTTTCTGTGATACTTCTATTATACAATGGCATGTCACATGCCACAAGTAGCAATCTGACACAGCCATCATTTCCTGCCCTGCGCAGTAATGCTTCCAGACCGCCTAACGGGCCAATCTGCTCAATCCTGTCCGGCACGATTACTGCCCGCCCACAATACTGTCTGATATCCTCCGGATTTCGATTGTAGGACAGATACTGCGGCATTGTTTTCGAAAACTGCCCTTGAATCTGACTTAAGAATGTCTTCCCCTGATACGTGAGCCTCGACTTATCTACACCGCCAATTCTCGTTGCCATCCCACCGGCTAACACTGCACAGCCCGTCAGTGTCGGATATAGATTGACACGTTTCCCATTTGCAAAGCCATAGACAAGAACCCCGTACTTTTCTGCTAAAGAAAGGGCTGCATCAGTCGGTGCAGAACGTGAAATAACGCAGGGAATACCGGCTCTGATCACTCGTTCCATATAGCCTACCGGAAGCCGCCCTGTCGTAC
>CAYRJT010000275.1:0-3602 GCA_964424675.1 uncultured Lachnospiraceae bacterium | reverse complement strand
ATGCGTACAACCGGAAAGGTACGATCTACCGCCAGCGGTATGGAAGTTTGTGTGATTAAACCGACCTCCGTTGAGGATGCCAGAGAGATTACTGAAACGTTGCTGGCAAACCGCACAGTTGTATTAAATCTGGAAGGTCTGGATGTAGACATTGCACAAAGGATCATCGATTTTACATCCGGTTCCACATTTGCCATCAGTGGTAACCTGCAAAAGATCTCACATTACATATTTATTATCACACCAAGAAGTGTAGATATATCAGGTGACTTTCAGGAAATCTTATCCGGAGCATTTGATGTTCCGGCATTGAATAACAGATTCTGATCAGATTGAGTCAAAAGCTTCCTGCCGCCGGTAGGAAGTTTTTATGTATGAGGTAAATTTTATGTCCTACGAAATCATTGTAAACTGCAAGAATATGAAATCAAAAGTCTTAGATTATCCTATTTTGATCTATGATTCTTTTGATGAGCTTCCAAATGCACTCATGCAGAGGGTTCCTGACCGTGATCTTTCTTTTTGTGTGGTATCAGACAGTCATGTATCTCCTCTGTATTCTGAAAAAGTCATCAGACTTTTAGAAACATGTGCAAAAAGAGTCCTTTTATTTGAACTTGAAGCAGGAGAGCAGCAAAAAAATCTGCGTACAGTAGAAAAGCTGTACTCATTTCTGCTGGAACATCAATTTGGACGAAAAGATCTATTAATTGCTCTTGGCGGTGGAGTCACAGGTGACCTGACAGGTTATGCTGCTGCTACCTATATGAGAGGAATTGAGTTCATACAGATACCTACGACATTATTATCTCAGGTGGACAGCAGTATTGGTGGAAAAACCGGAGTTGATTTCGATTCCTATAAGAATATGATCGGTGCATTCAAAATGCCTCAGCTCGTATATATCAATACTTCTGTATTGAACACACTTCCTGACAGAGAATACAGCTCCGGCATGGCAGAGGTCATGAAATCAGCCTTAATAAAAGACGCAGTTTTCTATGAATGGCTGATTGATCATTTTAATGAAATCAATGAAAAGGGGCCTGACATCGTATCTGAAATGATTCATCGCACGTGTCTGATCAAAAAAAATGTAGTAGAAAAGGATCCGACAGAACAAGGCGACCGGGCTTTATTGAATTTTGGCCATACATTAGGACATGCACTCGAAAAATATAAGAATTTTTCTCTGACACATGGTGAATGTGTTGCACTTGGCTGTATTATGGCTGCATATATCTCCTGGAAAAAAGAATTATTGTCCATGGATGAGTATTATGAAATCAGGGATATGTTTGTACCTTTTGATCTGCCCATTTCCATCGATGATATTATTCCTGAGGAGATTGTTGCTCTGACAGCCTCAGATAAAAAAATGACTGATGGTACACTCAAATTTATATTATTAAAAAAAATAGGCAAAGCAGTCATCCATACGGATGTCAATCAGGATGAGATGCTCGCTGCCGTAAATGAAATATTCTTTCAGGAAGAGGAGCTTTATGACTAAGAAATTATTCAGAATGATCGCAGAGCTTTTATGTATCGGAGTATTCATACTGGTGGATCAGATCACGAAAATCTGGGCTGTCGATACTTTGAAGGAAGGACGAGTCATTGAATTGATACCCGGTGTTCTTCAGTTTCATTATCTGGAAAATCAAGGTGCAGCATTTGGAATTCTTCAGAACCAGCAGACATTCTTTGTCATAGCAGGTGCGGTGATCTTAGTTCTTGTTATGTATGTTTTGTTTGTGATGCCACATGAGCGTAAGTATCGTATATTAAATGTGCTGCTCATTATGATCGCCTCGGGGGCAATCGGCAATATGATCGATCGTGTCAACCTGGGATATGTGGTTGATTTCATTTATGTATCAGCAATTAACTTTCCAATCTTTAATGTTGCTGACTGCTATGTAACGGTATCTACGATTCTTCTTGCTTTGGTGATACTGTTTTATTATCAGGAAGAGGATCTGGCGGTATTCGGTTTCAAAAAGAAAGAGAAGCAAGATGGAACAAAATGATTATGTCGTTGAAGAACAATTTGACGGAATACGGATCGACAAATGTATTGCTGCCGTTTTTGATCATTTGTCACGTTCTTATATACAAAAAATCATAAAAGAAGAGAAGGTCACTGTTAACAATATGATTTGCAAAGCAAATGATAAGGTACATACAGGTGACTGTCTCTCTTTTTGTGTTGAGGATCCGATTGAGCCTGAAATACTGGCTGAAAACATACCACTTGATATCCTGTATGAGGATCATGATCTGCTGGTTGTGAATAAACCAAAGGGAATGGTAGTGCATCCCGCTCCCGGACATTACAGCAATACTCTGGTCAATGCATTGATGTATCATTGTAAAAATGATCTTTCCGGAATTAACGGAGTCATGCGGCCTGGAATCGTCCACCGCATAGATATGGATACGACAGGTTCCATATTGGTTTGTAAAAATGATCTTGCACATAACAGTATCGCAGCTCAATTAAAGGAACACAGCATTACACGTGTTTATGAAGCCATTGTCGATGGGGTAATAGCAGAAGACGGTGGTACGGTTGATCATATCATAGGAAGACATCCCGTCGATCGAAAGAAAATGTCTGTCAATGTGAGAAATGGAAAGCATGCCGTGACTCATTATACCGTCCTGCAGCGTTTTCAAAATCATACTTATATAGAATGCAGGCTGGAAACAGGACGTACTCATCAGATCAGAGTCCATATGGCAAGTATCGGACATCCTGTATTAGGAGATGAGGTATACGGAAGACAAAAGAATCCATATCAACTTCAGGGACAGACGCTGCATGCCAAAACAATCGGATTTGTTCATCCCCGAACCAATCAATATATGGAATTTGAAGCTCCTCTGCCGGCATATTTTGTGGAATTACTTAATAATAGCACTTTATAAATTTAGCTTAATAAAGTGTCTGAAAGTATTGCGGTTTCAATATTGTTATGCTATAATTCTTAATAGATTTTTAACATTATTTTTAGTAATCGTTTAAATTCTAAGCAGAAAGCCGGTAACAAAGTTGACCCGCGAAGAAATTTTAAGTCAGGTAATCAAAAGCTATGAAGCATATTATGATGTTGAGGAATGTGAAGCAACTGCAGAATTGCCATTAGTTGCTACATGTTCTTTTTATGTGCATTCTGAAAAGTATGTGTTGGTCAAAAAAGCCAAGCTCTGGTCTGCTGACAGCAATGAATATGTCTATATTTTTTCTGTTCCCGTTTTGAATAAGATGATTTATGAAACATGTCGTGATTACGCATATGAAAAGGGTATGGCATTGATAGATCCAAAGCCTGGTCATATGTATACATATATTACGACTCTTTTTGTGTGTGACCGAAGTGAACAGGATGCGGTCAAAGCACTGAGGAGATGCAGGCTTCACAAGAATTTTCAATTTTCGCTTTTGGGATGGATGGATTTCCATACCGCTTTAATTGATTTAACTGCCGACAAAGTTTATACCAATGGAAGCGGCCATGAAAATGCGAAATTTTTGAAAAGTATAATTCATGTTAAAAACAAAAAAGGGAGGTAGAAACATGAATGCAGCAGTAATT
>CAYRJT010000274.1:0-3610 GCA_964424675.1 uncultured Lachnospiraceae bacterium | reverse complement strand
CCGCAAATACACCGATTCCGGTCTGCAGGCCTCCGGTAATCGGAGCCTCATATAGCAATACCTCTGACAGGGGATAAACCAATAAAAATGCACAGCCGTTCGAAATGATCTGAATCAGATTGAACAGTACCACTTTCATTCCTTTAAAATCTCCGTCTGGTAAATAATATCTGTCTGCATACATGCCAATGCCTAAACCAACGACTAAATTTGCCGCTGCCCAGCCCCAATAGCATACCTGATGAAATGCCAGTCTTGCCAGTACATAGCCAAGAAAACCGGTCAGACTTCCGACGACAGGTCCGCCCATCATGGCAAACAGAGCTGTAACGACCTGTTCCGGCTGCACGGCTCTGCAGGCATTGATCTCATAGCCGAAATCTATATTGCCTAAATATGCATTGACAGCTGTTCCGATGATGACAAAGCATAACTCTCTCAATCCAAATCTGAACTTCATCTGATTCCCTCCATCGTAACAATAATCATACTGTATTTACACAATTTTTACAAGACTTCGATTTCCCTTCTTAAGGCAAATGAATAGATCAGTCTTTCCTTAACATGCTTTCCTGTCAGCTGCTCCAGTGCCTGTGCATAATAGTCAAGCTGCATCCGGTACCGGCTGACCAGCTCCTCACCAGTCATTACATGGTCTGTCTTGTAATCCACTACGACCAGCTCTCCATCTTCTTCAAAATATGCATCGATGATTCCCTGTACCAGTACTGTCTCTCCGGCATCCATGCCCGGATAAACCTGATCTGCATCCACACCCAATACAAATGGCTGCTCACGATATAGATGATTCTGTAAAAACGCCTCGCCCATCCGTTTGGCTACAGATGATTGAATGAATGTAACCATATCTGCCGGACGTATAACCTTAAATAACTCCTCACTGATATACCCACGGTCGCGCAGCTCCATAAAATGCTGCATCAGAATCTCTTCTGAGACATTACCGCTGGCTGTGAGCCTGTAGTCCAGCTGCTCCAGCAGCTTGTGGTATGCGGTTCCTCTTTGTACTGCAGAAATCTCTGTTTTCTGACTGATAAACTGTGGAATATAAGGGATCACCTCTTCTGCAGGAAAGAGACTCTCTCCGTCCGCCTGTTCTTCCTCGATATGCTGCAGCTTCAGCTCGGAAACAGAAACCTTCATCCGTACCTGCCCTGCACTTTCATGTGGGTACACATAGGAAAAATGCTCGGTAATCTGCTGCTCTCCAGGCAGGATGTTCTTCTCATTCAATAACAGCTGATCTTTTTGTATCTCTGCATTTGTCTGTTCTCGTATTTCCTCAACAACAAGATCTGAGACGTTCAGACAGGTAAGCTGAATGTCTGCCTCATGCCTGTGTCTGGCATACAGAACCATATCCAGCGCATTTGTAAAAGAAGCAATCATCGTGACCGGAAGCCGCGTATCTGCGTAGCTGTCAACGATCGTGCAGTGATCCAGTCTTGCTGCAGCGTCCTCTACCGCAGCAGTCATGATCAGCTTTTCTTCAGCTCGCGTCAGGGCCACATACAAAATGCGCAGCTCCTCGGCAAGCGTCTCGATTTTATTCTTTCTCTGCATCAGTCTCTTAAACAGGGTCGGCGTTTTCAGCCGTAAAACCGGATCTATCGCATTGACACCGATACCGTAATCTATATCTGTGATAACGGATTTTGCAGCATCCTGAAAATTGATTTTTTTATTCAAGGCCGCCAGAATGCAGATTGGGAATTCAAGTCCCTTACTTTTATGGATGCTCATGATCCTGACTGCATTATCATTCTCTCCTGCCAGATTGGCCTCTCCATAATCCACATCATACTTCTGCAGGTATTCTATGTATCTGACGAAATGAAACAGTCCTTTATAGCTGGTTTTGCCGTAATCATCTGCCTTGGTCAGCAGCATGTTGACATTCGCGCGCCGCTGCGCTCCACGTGGCATTGCTGATACAAATTCCAGATAGCCTGTCCTGTGGATAATCTCGTGCATCAGGTAATAAACAGAGGTATAGGGTATCTGATCTCTGTAATGCTGCAATTCTCGCAGGAATACATCAATCTTCGCATAGAGTTTTACATAGCTCTCCTGTGACAGGATGTCCTTTAGCTTCTCCGGCACATCAGGAAGGCTGTGCAGTTCCTTCAGTGCATTATATAACATCTGTTTTCTTTCAAATATACGGATGGTTGCCAGTTCTTCATCTGTAAACCGGCCAAATGTGGATTTCATAACAGCCGCCATCGGAATATCCTGCAGTGGATTATCCAGAATCCGCAGATATTCCAGCAGCGTCTCGACCTCAGTCGCTGTAAAATAGCCTGTCTTGGAAGCAATGTGGGTTGGTATGCCTGCCTCCTGTAGGATACGGCTGTATCGTTCATCATAACCGCGGTTCGTCCGCAGCAGAATCACGATATCACTGTATTGCACCGCCCGGTATTCCTGAGCCTTTTTATCCCATACTCTGCCCTCACGTATCAGCTGCATAATCCTGTTTGCGATGGCACGCGCCTCTGCCTCCTTGGGGTCCAGTTCTTCCTCCGGGGCAGTTGGTTGGATTTCACCCATATCAGGTAGCTTCGTCTCTACCAGTAACAGTTCTGTGGATAATTCATGGGGGTATCTTACAGTTTCATCTACTTCATCTGACTGGCTCGTTCTGTCCGGCTCGTCTGTCTCATCCGGATAATCTGCACCATAATAAAGTGCTGCTGTATCATCATAATCGATGCCGCCGATCTCTTTTCTCATAATTTGTGAGAACACCATATTCACTGTATCCAGAACACGGCTGCGGCTGCGGAAATTCTTGTGAAGGTCGATGCGGACACCCATATCTTTGTCCTGTATACTGTCCTGCAATATGATTCTGTATCGTCTGTATTTCTCCATAAAAAGTTCAGGGCGTGCAAGACGAAAACGGTAAATACTCTGCTTGACATCCCCCACCATAAAGACATTGTGTGCCCCTGCTGATTCCTTGCTGATGCTTCGGATCAGGTACTCCTGTACCAGATTGCTGTCCTGATACTCGTCTACCATGATCTCTGTATAATAATCGCGATACTCCATCGCCGTTTTGCTGGGAGCGATCATTTGGCCTGCATCTGCAGATTTACTTGCATTGGCAGCATGACTGGTAACAGAAGTGTCTTCACCATGATCCAGCAGGATTTCCAGTGCCATATGCTCCATATCATTAAAATCAATGATATTCTTCTCACGTTTTGCCTCTGCGTAGGCTTTCATAAAACTGCAGGTCAAATCAATTAATGCTGATACCGGCCGTTCACACAGCTTCATATCCTCCAGCATCTGTTCCGGAGAGGCAAAGAAATACTGCTCCCGGAGACGATCAAGCAGCTTTTTATAGCGGTCACGGATTCCCTTCACCAGATCCTTTTTCTCCGGATCTGTACCATCTCCCGCTTTCAAGCGTCCAAGCCGCGCATACTCCAGTTGGCTGAATGCCTGATCATATGCCCGGTACGTCTCGCAGGCATCCAGTTCCTCCAGATGCTCCAGATCGTTTTGAACAGCTGCTTCATATGCCCGCGGGCCATCCGGCTCCTGACAGAGCTCCAATGCAGTCTCTGCCTGCTGC
>CAYRJT010000273.1:0-3645 GCA_964424675.1 uncultured Lachnospiraceae bacterium | reverse complement strand
GCGAAGGCGTTGACACAATCGCATTTGGTAATGGCGGACAGTGGCAGATCAACTCTTGCTTCATCTCAGCAGTTAGCTCATTATTCGTTGGTACAGACTGGTATCTGTCAGTTATCAACAATGATGGTAAGGCAAACTTCACAGATCAGGCATTCGTAGACTGTCTTGCATTTACACAGGAAGCATTCGCTTCAGGCGTATTCAACGAAGACTTCAATGCAATCACAAATGAGGATGCTCGTGAGTACTTCATCGCTGGCGATGCAGCTGCATTCGTTGGTGGTAACTGGGATGAGGCTTATGTTACATCTACAATCAAGGAAGCTGACGAAGCTAAGTACAACAACATTGGTTTCGCTACATTCCCTGGCCCTGCATCAGCAACAGCAGCTAAGAACGTACAGAACATCGGTCTTGGATACGCTGTAGCAATCAACTCTAAGGTTGCTGAGGATCCTGATAAGTTAGCAGCATGTATCGACTTTGCTTACAAATTGACAGGTCCTGACTTCGCTAACTTTGTAGCTACAAACTATGCATTAGGCGGATTAACAAAGGTTGCTGACGTTGACCTTAGCGCATTTGATTCAGTAATGGTAGACTTCTACAACTGGTCATATGTTGATACAACAACATGCGAAATCTTCGATTCATACCTTGATGGTTCTGTTTGGTCAGTATTCAACTCAGAAGCTCAGGAAATGCTGAACGGAGACAAAGATCCTGAGACAGTAGCAGCAGATACTCAGGCAGCTTGGGAAGCAAGCAAGTAATTGAAACTTCCATCCACAAAGTGAATAACTTTGGATAATATCTAAATCATAATGCGGGTCTTGTCCGGTGATTCGGACAGGACCCGTTTTTGAAAAAAGCCCCGTTATACAAGAAATAATTCGTTGAGGTTACAATGTGATTATGCTATACTATTTTTAAGATTTTACTTAATCACATAACATGGAGGAGGAAAGGTAACATGCTCAGAGCGATTCGACCAAAAGGAAAGACTATTTTTCTTTATTTACTCGCACCAATGATCTGGTATCTGTTCGCAGTTTTTGTTCCATTGATTACAGCTTTATATTACAGCTTTTTTGAGTGGAAGGGCGGTCCTAAGAAGACATTTGACGGACTGGTAAACTTCCAGCACTTGGTTCAGGATACTGTATTCTGGCAGTCCTTCGGACACAACCTGTATCTGGTTGCAATCTGTATCGTAGGACAGATCGGTATCGCATTTGTACTGGTATTGATGATCAATTCCAGACTTGTTAAGTTAAAAGGTATCCATCGTACATTCGGATTCTTCCCAAGCACGATTTCAGCTGTCTGTGTCGGCTTGATCTGGAAGATGATTTATGATAATAAAAGAGGTCTTCTGAACTGGTTCCTGAATGTAATCGGTCAGGGAGACAAGACACAGGTTTGGCTCAACAATACAGAAAAAGTTATGCTGTTTGTGGCAATTCCGCTTGTATGGCAGTTTATTGGTTATTATATGGTGATCCTGCTGTCAGCCATTTCTTCAGTAGATGCGGAAATCTTTGAGGTGGCAGAGCTGGATGGTGCCAATGCATTCCAGAGAGCAATTTATATTGTATTGCCTTTGATCAAAAATACACTGCTTGTCTGCATCACGCTTTGTGTATCAGGTAATATGAAAGCCTTCGATCATATCTATTCGATGACAGAGGGTGGCCCCGGATACTCGTCCATGGTTATGGCGATGTACGGATACAAGGTTTCCTTCCAGGAAATGAATCTTGGCTATGGTAGTGCAGTCTCTGTCGGAATCTTTATCACGAGCTTAGCCGTGATTCTGGCTGTACAGAAGCTCATTAACATCTATACTAAGGATAAGGGGGTGGAGTAAATGGCTTATAATCCTGATGATATCGCAGGCAAAAAAGATACAACTGCAGGCGAAAAGGCAAAGAAGGGTCTTGTTGGATTTATCCTCAATTTTATATTGGTTATTTTCTCTGCAATCTGTATATTCCCGTTGATCTGGATGTTTTACTCATCATTAAAGCTGAAGAGACAGTTCAATGCGGACATTATGGGACTCCCCGCAGATCCATCCTGGTCTAATTATATCAAGGTTATGACAAATAAGGATTATCATATCTGGGAATCCATGATCAGCAGTGGAAGAACCACCATTATTTCATTGATCTTCATTGTAGCTTTTGGTTTTATTGTCGGATATATACTGTCCAGATGTAATTTCAAGGGTAACAGAGTCGTATATTACATATTCCTGATGGGTATGCTGATTCCGACGCACTCATTACTCGTTCCGATCTATGTAGTATTTTCAAAGGCAGGACTTGCAAACAAATGGTTTACATTACCGATTCCGTATGTCGCCTTTGCGCTGCCGATTGCGATATTCCTGATGGAGGGTTACATGAAGGGTATCCCGACTGAACTGGAAGAAGCAGCGGCGATTGATGGAAGCAGTTTTTCGAGAACGTTGTTCTCAATCATATTACCGGTTGCAAAGCCGATTCTTGTTACGATTGCAATCATACAGACATTCAGCTGCTGGAATGAATTCTCATTTGCACTCGTACTGATCAAGGATGTCCGCATTCAGACAGTACCACTGGCAATGACGATGTTCAAAGGTCAGTTCGCATCGGATTATCCGAAGCAGATGGCCGCTATGCTGCTCACGATGTCACCGATCCTGGTTATGTACTTTATATTCAGTAAGGAAATCATAAAAGGAATGGTTGCCGGAGCTGTCAAGGGATAGACTCCACCAGCAAAGCAGTACAGACATCATACAAAAGGGAACAGCCATATTGTGCTGTTCCCTTTATTACGTATATTTCTTTCGAAACTCCAACGGGGTCATCCCTGTATTGGTCTTGAACTTCTGATGAAAATAATCCACACTTTTGTATCCGACCTGTTCTGCTATGATATACACCTTGATGTCCTGCTGCAGGAGCAGAATCTTCGAATGGGAGATCCGTACATAGTCCAGATAGGCATTGAAGGAAGTACCGATCCGCCGGGTAAACAGCTTTCCGAGATAGGAGCTGTTATAGCCGAATAGCTCCGCAAGTGTAGATAACTGGATATTATCATGATAATTGTGATTGATATAATGCAGGATATCATATACGACCTTACCGTTTGAACTGCTCGACAGATAGCTCATGATCAGCTCGAACTGATCCTCAAAAAAATCGATAATCTCATGCATGTACTCTGCATGCAGGATTGTTTTGATGATGGAATAATTATCACAGAACGGTATCCCGACCGCCTCATAACGGCACAGAAGAGCCTGCTTGATATCCAGTAGGATCTCGATCAGCATCAGCTTGGATTCATAATAGGGAATGTCGGCAGGATTCAGCTGAATACGCAGCTGCAGCAGCGTTTTCTGCAGAGCCTCACGGTTATGAGACTGCAGATAGGAGCAAAAGAGGGTGCTGTATTCTGTTGCGTTGTCCAACGTAAAAATGGAAGAATCTTGCTCATTCATACTTGTATGTCTCCTGAATTTCATGTATAATTTAAGCTGTTAACAGTAGATTTCATTATAATTTGCAAATGAAGGTTTGTCAAACCGTTGAGCTTTGCTTGTAATGAGGAGGCATTTTACCATGTCAAAGGGAAATGAGATTCAAG
>CAYRJT010000272.1:0-3651 GCA_964424675.1 uncultured Lachnospiraceae bacterium | reverse complement strand
CTGCAGCCATAACAGCTCTGTAACCACACTCAAATGCTTCGTTGATATCTGTTAAAGAAGCGATATGTGTAGCTGCTCTCTGTAATGTAGAGAACTCAATTGCACGAGTCTTCAGACCTGTCTCTGCAGCAATCTTGTTCGCAAGAACAACTGCACAGCCTGATAACTGCTTGTGACCGAAAGCGTCTACGAAATCAGCACCGCCGCCGAGTTCACATACAAAACGTCCGTCTGCGAGCTTCACGCCCTCTGAAACTGCAAGAACAACTGAATGCTTAGTAGCTGCAAGGTATTTGACTCTCTCCATGAATTTCTCCATGTCGAAGTCAACCTCAGGAAGGCAGATCATATCTGCACCCTGGCAGTCCTCACCCTTGGCAAGAGCTGCTGCTGCAGTTAACCAGCCTGCATGACGTCCCATAATCTCAACAACTGTGATGGTCGGCTTCTCAACACCGAAGCTCTCGTTATCACGAATGATTTCCTTTAATGATGTAGCAATATACTTTGCTGCACTTGCATAGCCCGGGCAGTGATCTGTAATCGGAAGATCATTATCGATTGTCTTTGGAACACCAACGAATCTCTGGCTCTTGCCCTTAGCTGCTGCATAATCTGATAACATCTTGATGGTATCCATAGAATCATTACCACCGATGTAGAACAGACACTCGATATCATACTTCTCCATGATCTCGAACATCTTGTCATAGACAGCTTCATTTCCCTCAATCTTAGGAAGCTTGTATCTGCAAGAACCAAGAAAAGCTGAAGGAGTTCTCTTTAAAAGCTCTACATCTCCCTTGTCCTTCACATATTCGGACAAATCGCAGAAACTCTCATTCAAGAATCCCTGAATACCGTGAACCATACCATAAATCTTATTGACACCAAGTTCCTTTGCTGCTGAAAACACACCTGCCAAGCTTGAATTGATGACTGCTGTTGGGCCGCCTGACTGACCTACGATGATATTACCTTTCATTTTCGCATCTCCTTTAAAATATAATTTATCATTCCCGATACCATGCTTCATGATCCGTCTAATCCGGCTAACCACAAGAACAGGGTATCAAAATTGCGTTCAAAATGGATTATAGCAGATAAATCCTCACAAAACAAGTCCAAACAACCCGGCCGTCTCAAACTGCAGTCGCTATTAGTATCCCAATTCCGAGATACTAATACCCGATTGGATACTGAGACGGAGTTTCTTTCGTAGTGATGAAATCCTCCGAAGTGAAGTTATTCATTCAGCAAAAACTTATAAAGCGGAATCACTTTGATTTGAACTCCATCTTCCTCTATTAACTCTTCTTCCTCATAAGTGATAATTACAAAATGTTTAGACTCTTTTACTTCTTTTGCTGTTCTGATTAGATTTCCAACCTCTCGAATTCTAGCTTCTCCTTGGATACTATATGCTACCTGAACTGCGGTACCTTCTTCGGAAATAAAAAAGTCGACGTCTATTCCTGTCTTTAATGATTTATAATAGTATAATCCTCTCTGGTAGCGATGTTGAAGAGCAATCGCAACTATATTTTCCAGTAAAGTAGAATCTTTATTAATTAAAAATAAATTCAACAGACTATTATCATTAAAATAGTATTTTGGCACGCTTTCCTTATCGACAAATGCAGATACATAGTTCTGAACATGGAATATGAGATATGCATCCTCCGCGTAACCAACATAATGAATCAGTGAATCCTTGCTGACCTTTATTCCGATTGAATTCACAATATTCTGCAATTTTGTATAAGAGACTTCATGCATTACAGTTTCTGCAATCTTTTTCATTAGGATCCTTATGGCTTCTGGATTTCGAATACTATTTCTTGCCACAATGTCCCCAAGTAAAATCTTCTGATATATGTTTTCTACATACTCTCTCTTGGACTGAAACAATAGTGATTCCGGGAATCCTCCTTCATTAAAATAATTTGCAAGAGCTGCACGAATTCTTCCATTTAGCTTTGTCGCTTGAATCGCTGTTGCATCGTGCTGTACTTCCTTCGCAGTAAGATACTCTCTAAAATTATAAGGGCTTATATACTTTGTAAAATACCTTCCCCCCAGACGTGCCTCCATATCCTTACTCAACATCTGTGCATTGCTTCCGGTGATATAGACTCTTTCTTTTGCATCTGCCAGTCTCCTTGCAAAACTTTCCCAACCTTCAACATTCTGAATCTCATCCAGAAAAAAATAAGATTGATTCTCACTCATTTCACTGGCCACCAGCAGAATATCGTTAAAATCCTTTAATGTAAATTCTGATAAACGTTCATCTTCAAAATTGATATATATAATCTGATTCCACCCTGCCCCATCCGCTACCAAATCTTTTGCTATTTTATATAGTAATGTTGACTTTCCCGAACGCCTGAGTCCTGTTAATATATAATTTCCATTCTTGTCAAACGAGTATTCCCGATTAATAATTATGGAATCACGTATAATTTGATGCTGATCATATATAATCGTCTTTATGATATCACTGTTCATTATCTAATCCTCCAATTGCTTTCCCTTTGTAAAGTATATTCTACAATAATATAACGTTTTTGTCCAGTATACTCGACAGAATACCAAATATGTCATATTACTAATAGATATTGTTATCTATTGTGAAAAAAAATATAAATGGACGATTATAGACTGTCTAAAAATACCCATCAAAGCCATTAATATTGATGGTAATGGTGCCGGTATTTGTGTCTGTGTCTTCAAAAGTGAGGGGTTTACCCTGTTTGTTAATTCCAATGACCTTATAGGAGCGTCCACTCTTCTGATATTCCCGCGGAATGGATATTGTAAGTGCGTTCTGTCTTTTATCGTAGGTAGTCTTTCCGTCCTGCAGGAGATTGAAGGAAAAAGCTTCTACATAGCCTGCCATTTTTCCGCTGCCGCTAATTGTCAGTGTTGTTGTATCTGTATCATAGCTCCATTGCACGCCACTCTCGTTACCCGAAGCACCGCAGTCGCCATGAGGATTATCCGCATGTGCACGCACCGGCACTATTACTGCAAATAACAAGCATAGCAGCCCTGTTAATAATATTCTTCTAAGCAAATTCACCTGTGTTTTCATCCTTTTAGTCCCACTTTCCCCAATACAATTAATGCTAATTCTAAATACAGTTCTTAGTATTATATAAGTAACAGAAAAGAAATGGAACTACCAAAAAGTATAGGTTTGCTCCATTTCTATCATAATTCTGATGCTATTCTTCTGCTATGATTACTCTGCTGCTGACATTCCATCAACGATCATGGAAAGACCATCTAAGATATCTCCCATTGCGCTGTTTAACTGCTCTGCATCTGCTTCTGTCAGTGTATCCTGTGTGATTTCTCCCATCTGGTTGATCACATCTGCTGCCTGATTCATCGTTGCTTCGATGTCTGCATCTGCTGCGATCTCATCTGCGCTATAGAGCTCTGCAACTGCATTGTATGCTTCTACGGTTGCTGCATAGTTATCCTGTAATGCAGCAAAGCTCTCATCTGATACCATCTCATCTGAGCCTGCATCTGCTGCTGACATTCCGTCAACGATCATGGAAAGACCATCTAAGATATCTACCATGGCGCTGTTTAACTGCTCTGCATCTGCTTCTGTCAGTGTATCCTGTGTGATTTCTC
>CAYRJT010000271.1:0-3729 GCA_964424675.1 uncultured Lachnospiraceae bacterium | reverse complement strand
AGGACTGGGTCTTGGTGCTGATGATTATATCACGAAGCCATTCAGTCCGAGTGAACTGGTAGCACGTGTCAAAGCACATCTTGCAAGATATGAACGTCTGATCGGCAGCAATGCAAATTCCAATGAGATTATAGAAATCAGAGGACTTCGTATTGACAAGACAGCCAGAAGAGTCTATGTAGATGGCGAAGAGAAGAACTTTACGACGAAAGAGTTTGATTTATTAACCTTCCTTGCGCAGAATCCTAATCATGTATATACCAAAGAAGAACTATTCAGGGAGATATGGGATATGGACTCTATCGGAGACATTGCTACTGTTACGGTTCATATTAAGAAAATACGGGAGAAGATCGAATTTGATACGACCAAACCACAGTATATAGAGACGATATGGGGAGTGGGTTACCGGTTCAAGATATAAGAATCAAACCAACAGACCCGGAACAAGAGCAGAGAATGAATATATTATATGAAGACAGTGACGTTATTGTATGTCATAAACCTGCATCGGTTGCAACGCAGACTGCGAGGATCGGTGAAAAGGATATGCTCAGCGAGCTGAAGAATTATCTGTACAGCACGTGCGGACATGATTCCTATGTCGGACTGATTCATCGACTGGATCAAGGTGTAGAAGGAATCCTTGTATTTGCAAAAACGGCTTCTGCAGCGGCAGATCTGAGCCGCCAGATTACGGAGCATACTATGAAAAAATCCTATTATGCAGTTGTATGTGGGGACATAAAGCAGCGATCAGCCACATTGACAGACTATCTGATGAAGAACGGCCGAGATAATCTTTCCAAGGTGGTGTCAGCGAATACAAAGGGTGCAAAAAGGGCAGAGTTAAGCTATCAATGTATTCGAAGTGATGAAGTGAGAAATCTGCATGTATTACAGATTGATCTGATCACAGGCCGTCATCATCAGATCCGGGTACAGCTGGCACATCAGGGACTTCCTCTTGTGAATGACTTTAAGTATGGTTACCATGGAGAAAAGATCGGTACGGAGGGTATTGCACTTTGTGCATATAAGCTATGCTTTCATCATCCTGTGACACAACGGGAGATGGAGTTTGAGATCAAACCGGCGTCAGGGGGTTTTTTGCAGACGGGAGAATAAAATCCGGTCGGCTGCAGATACTATCACTAAGGTGGTAGGCATGCAAAAAAAGTATTTAGTTCCGTTAGGAATCATCATAGGTGTATATTTGGGAATGAAGTATCTGGTACCTCTCTTCATTCCTTTTTTATTTGCAGGAATCATAGTCATGATCATCAATCCATGTGTAGTCTGGATGCATCGAAAACTTAAAATCAATAAGGGAATTGCTGCTACAGTTATTATGATCATCACCGGAGGACTGCTGTCAGCTCTTGTATGGATGGCAGGAGATGCAGTGATGTGTCAGTTCAGAAGATTTCTTCCACGTATCGGTATCTATGAAAATGAACTGTGCAGATTGGTCAGAGAATCCAGTCAGACGATGGAACAGACATTTGGAATTGATGCAGTGAATATTGAGACAATGGTTCTTGAGAATATTAATGTTATGGTAGACAGTATGCAAGTCAACATCATCCCGGATTTGATGAATGATTCCTTTATTTATGTCAAAGGTGCAGCTGAATTCTTTGGAGCCGTCATGATTTCTGTGATTTCGGTTGTATTACTGTCAAAGGATCTGGAAAAGATCAGCGAGCAGTGCAGACACTACGAATGGTTTCATGTACTGTGCGAAATCATACAAAAAGTGACTTCCGCAATCTGGACATTTTTAAAATCCCAGTTGATTATTATGATCATAACAGGCATGTTGTGTATAACAGCTTTATGGATCATGAAAAATCCATATGCTCTGCTCATAGGCATTATCATCGGATTGCTGGATGCACTGCCATTTATCGGAACAGGGCTGATCCTGATTCCATGGACACTGGTAGAAACAGTGAACCAAAACTATACGCATGCGCTGATATTGGGAATTCTGTTTATTGTTTGTTCTATCAGCAGAGAGCTGTTGGAACCCAGACTGATCGGAAAGAAACTGGGTATCTACCCGATTGTGATCATGCTTGCGATTTATGTCGGCATTAAATTATATGGAATTTCAGGGATTATAACCGGACCGGTTTCATTGTTGATCATATATGAGCTCTGCTGTTGTTTTTTTAGGAAGGAAACAACTGAGAAAACCGAGGATCCATATGGTGATGACGGTTGACAAACAGTATGGTTTGCAATAAAATCGGGATGTGTCCACTTATACAGATACGAAGGAGAGAAGAGAATGGCTGATGAAAAGAAATTAGTTGAGGCGATTACATCCATGGAGGAAGATTTCGCACAATGGTATACAGATGTGGTAAAAAAAGCCGAATTGATCGATTATTCTAATGTAAAAGGCTGTATGGTTATTAAACCAGCAGGCTATGCGATATGGGAATTGATTCAGAGACAGCTAGATGATATGTTCAAACAAACAGGTGTTGAGAATGTATATATGCCGATGTTTATTCCGGAAAGTCTTTTGGAAAAAGAAAAGGATCATGTCGAGGGATTTGCACCGGAAGTGGCATGGGTTACACATGGAGGACTGGAGCCACTGCAGGAGAGAATGTGTGTCAGACCGACATCGGAAACTTTGTTCTGTGATTTTTATGCAAATGACATTCAGTCATACAGAGACCTGCCAAAGCTGTACAATCAGTGGTGCAGTGTAGTACGTTGGGAAAAAACGACCAGACCGTTCCTGCGCTCCCGTGAATTTTTGTGGCAGGAAGGACATACAGCGCATGCGACAGCTCAGGAAGCAGAGGCAAGAACGGAACAAATGTTGAATGTCTATGCTGATTTTTGCGAAAAGGTACTGTCTATTCCGGTTGTTAAGGGAAGAAAGACAGATAAAGAGAAGTTTGCAGGTGCAGAAGCAACATATACGATAGAAGCTTTGATGCATGATGGTAAAGCCTTGCAGTCAGGTACGAGCCATAACTTTGGAGATGGATTTGCCAGAGCATTTGAAATCCAGTATGCAGACAAAGATAATCAGCTGAAGTATGTACATCAGACTTCATGGGGCATGTCCACCAGAATCATAGGTGCCATTATCATGGTACATGGTGATAACAGTGGATTGGTACTGCCGCCGAGAGTTGCTCCGACACAGATCATGATCATCCCGATCCAGCAGAAAAAAGAGGGTGTACTGAAGAAGGCAGCAGAGCTTAAGGAGAGACTGGGAGCATTCAGAGTCAAGGTCGATGACAGTGATAAGAGTCCCGGATGGAAATTCTCTGAACAGGAGATGCGAGGAATACCGATCCGCGTGGAGATCGGACCGAAGGATATAGAAGCCAATCAATGCGTAATCGTTCGCAGAGACACGAGAGAAAAGATGATCGTTTCTCTGGATGAACTGGAGATACAGGTACAGAAGATACTGGATACGATACAGGCGGATATGCTGAAAAGAGCACAGGATCATCTTGCCGGTCATACCTACAGTGCGGTTACAACAGCCGATTTTGAAAAAACACTGGCAGAGAAGCCAGGCTTTGTAAAAGCAATGTGGTGTGGAGATGTAGCCTGTGAAGAAACCATCAAAGAGAAGTATGGTGCCACATCACGCTGCATGCCATTTGAACAGGAGCATCTGTCAGATACCTGTGTCTGCTGCGGAAAACCTGCGAAGACCCTGGTTTACTGGGGCAAAGCATACTA
>CAYRJT010000270.1:0-3733 GCA_964424675.1 uncultured Lachnospiraceae bacterium | reverse complement strand
ATCAGAGTCAATGGACTGGTTCCCTATAAGAGCAGAAGAGAGAACTCTGAGAAAATCGGTGTCGTATTCGGACAGCGTTCTCAGTTATGGTGGTCTCTGCCGTTAATTGAATCCTTCAAGCTGTTACGCGATATTTATCAGATTCCACAGAAGGAATATGAAGATACACTTGCATTCTATGAATCCATTGTGGACATTAAGGGGTTATATTCGAAGCCTGTCCGTCAGATGTCACTCGGACAGCTGCTGATGGGTGGATTGACGCTGATTTATGCATGGAACAGGCTGGCACTGCCGTTTACGTTTACCACCTTCCTGCTGCTTGTTGTTGCATTACTTTCTGCATCTTTATTTATGATTGCCATCATGAATGCAGCGGCGGCAACCTGCTTCTGGATTATTAATAACGGCTATGTCATGGTAACGATGTTCAAGTTTACGAATTATGCAAGATATCCGGCAAATATCTATAGTGGAATCTTCAAGTTTATTTTTACATTCCTGATTCCAATTGCGTTTGTGGCCTATTATCCGAGTCTGGTCTTTTTACGCCCAGATAGTATTCCGGTTCTGACCTATCTGTCACCGGTACTCGGAATTCTGTTCTTCTGGCTCAGCTATAAGCTGTGGATGCGGGGTGCAACGACCTATTCCGGTACCGGCAGCTAACGGAACACAATTACGTTGATGATTCTGCGAAGAAAGAAAAAGTGAGGCTCGATGGATGATTTTCAACCCATGTGTGAATAATTGACAGTAAAGAGACTTGCAGCTGCAAAGTATGTTATTCAGGAGGAAATGAAATGTTTATAGAAGTGGAAGGAACAAAACTGCATTATGAGCGTATGGGTGAGGGAATGCCGATAATCATCTTTCATGGACACAGTGTGGATTATCGCCTGATGTCAGGCCCGATTGAGCAGTATTTTGGGAGAGAGGATGCCTACCAGAGGATTTATTTTGATATTCCCGGAATGGGAGAGTCTCAGTTAAATGACAGCATTGGTTCATGGGAGGATCTGAAAAGACTTTTTCTGCAGGCTATCAGGGAACTGATCGGAGATCAAAAGTGTCTGATGATGGGGGAATCTTTTGGTGCTTATCTTGTCAGGGGTCTGGTGTCTGCCATCCCGGAACAGGTGGAGGGGATCGGATTTGTGTGCCCGTGGATTCCGGATCTTGAGCAGAAGCTGCCGGAGAGAGTGATTACAGTGAAGGAACCGGGAACTCAGTGGGAAGATCATCAATATGACTATTTTACTGGAATTGCAGTACAGTGGAAGCAGGAAGTGTGGAGGCGGTATCAGGAGGAGATTGAGCCGGGGATTCTGCTATTCGACCGACATTTTGATGATCTGAAGAATGAACTGACAGTGGATGCGGAGGCTGTATTTGATAAGCCGGCAGTATTTATGATGGGCAGACAGGATCACTGTGCCGGCTATGAAGCGGCATTCAAGCTGATGGAGAAATATCCGAGAGCAACCTATGCAATCGTCGATTCCTGCGGACATAACATGCAGATCGAGAGCGATGGAGTTTTTGAGGCTCTGATGAAGAACTGGCTGAAGAGGGTAGAGGAATTTCATGAACTATAATTCACTCAATGCTTTTCTGCGAAATCAATACGGTGAAAAAGTATATAAACTTGCATTGAACGGCGGAATGACATGTCCGAATCGTGATGGAACGCTGGATACACGTGGCTGTATTTTCTGCAGCCTGGGCGGGAGCGGGGAGTTTGCAGTAAATCGCTTGGAAGAGGCCAAACAACGTCTCTCTGGGAAAAAGACAGGCACTCAATACATTGCTTATTTTCAGGCATACACCAACACCTATGCATCGGTCGAATATCTGCGCAGCCTGTTCCTGCCGATTCTGGGAAGAGAGGATATCGTCGGTATTTCCATCGGAACACGGCCGGACTGTCTGCCGGAGGATGTGCTGGAACTACTGGATGCAATGAACCGGGTGAAACCGGTGTGGGTAGAACTCGGACTGCAGACCATCCATGAGGATACGGCAAAGCTAATCCGGCGTGGATATGAGCTGCCGTGCTTTGATTACGCAGTTGCTGAACTTCGGAAACGTCATATAGATGTCATCGTGCATTTAATCTTTGGCTTGCCGGGTGAAAGCAAAGCGGATATGATAGAAAGCGTGCATTATGTAAACCAATCACAGGTTCAGGGCGTTAAGTTTCAACTGCTGCATATCCTGCAGGGAACAGATCTGGCTGACCTCTATGCGCAGCAGAAAGAACAGGAGAATCCTTCTTTATTGATTCAGCCACTTACCATGGAGGAATACATAGACATTCTTTGTGATGCGGTTGAGAATCTGTCTCCCGACATCGTGATACACCGGATGACAGGAGACGGTCCGAAGAGGCTCCTGATTGCACCGATGTGGAGTGCGGATAAGAAAAGGGTATTAAATGCAATTCGGCAGGAATTTGTATACAGGGACATTTGTCAGGGCAGAGCCTTGTCATTATGAGAAATATTTCAGAAAAGACAAAGGAAAGAGGATAAAATCATGCAGTATCAAATACTGAGAGAACATGTCAAAATCATTGGACGTACCTTAGAGCATAATGGGACACTCTGGTGTGGATTATCAGGAACCGGAATTGCCTTTACATGTGAGGCAAAGGAGGTTGTGCTGACTTTACGGGGAGACGACAGTACGACTGGAAATGAGACAGAGGGACAGGCAAGATTTGCAATCTATGTGAATGGAGCAAGAGTTGTAGATGATCTGATGAAAAAACCGGAACAGCAGTATATAATCTGGAGCAGTCCTGAATATGAAAAAATCTCTGTTCAGGTCATCAAGCTCTCGGAATGTCCGATGTCTACGATAGGTATTTGCCCGATTGAGGCAGATACACGGGATGGAATCCATCCGACAGAGGAGAAGAAACGTAAAATAGAAATTATCGGCGACTCCATCACCTGCGGTTACGGCGTGGACAGAGAGAATCCGGGCACCGGCTTTGAAACTGCTACAGAGGATGTGACAAGAGCATATTCCTATAAGCTGGCGCAGGCACTCGACGCGGATTACAGTTTTGTATCCTATTCGGGTTACGGACTGATTTCGGGCTATACCGATACAGACCAGCCGCTGAAGGATCAGCTTGTATCGACGTATTATGAGAAGGTCGGATTTTCCTATGCAAGGCCGGAGGGCACAGTCGTACTTGCAGATCAGCCGTGGGATTTTCACGAATTTCAGCCACAGCTGGTTCTGATTAATCTTGGTACGAATGACGACAGCTACTGCAAGGACTATGTTGACAGACTGGAGGAATTTCAGCAGTTATATGTAGATTTTCTTAAGGTGGTTCGTCGCCATAATCCTAAGGCGCAGATGCTGTGTGTGGTCGGCATTATGGAAGAACAGATTTATACCTCTATTGAGAGAGCTGTTTCACAGTTCTGTGAGCAGACGGGTGACAGGAAGGTATTGTCGTTACATCTGCCGCTGCAGCTGCCGGAGGATGGACTTGTATCGGATTCTCATCCGACAGAGATTACCCATACAAAGGCGGCAAAGCTTCTGGAAGAGTATATTAGTCATCGAAAACTGATTTAGGAACTGATTTCTTGAAAAATAGCCTTGACAAAGTATAGTATAATTTAGTACAATAGCAAAGCGGGTTTGAAGTACGAATTTGGGATCTTAGCTCAGCTGGGAGAGCATCTGCCTTACAAGCAGAGGGTCATAG
>CAYRJT010000269.1:0-3758 GCA_964424675.1 uncultured Lachnospiraceae bacterium | reverse complement strand
TTTCACAGAGAATATGCCTATATCTATTGCGAAAAATTTTTACCTTTCAGAGCTGAAGCAGAGCTGCAAGCCACATCCAGAATAAGGCACCGGGACCTCCGGCGACAATAGCAGTAGCAACACCGACAATATTACCGGTACCGATGGTTGCTGACAGCGCCGTACACAAAGCTCCGATGCTGGATACCTCTCCGTGTTCACCACTGTTATCATTTGCGATGATATAGCGGATAGCACGCGGAAGCTTGGTAATCTGTAAGCCTTTTAAACGGATTGTAAGGAAGATGCCGACGACCATGATCAGTACGATCAGTGGAATGCCCCATACCTTGTCATCAATGATTCCAAGAACCTGATTCATTGATTCGAAAAAACTGTCCAAGTTAAACATATCATGTCCTCTCTCTCTTAAATTGCTGCAATTATTAAATAATTATAAACTCACAATAAATAAAATACCATAAAACATGGACTTCTTCAATAAAAAGTCAGTTTTTTTAATTTCACTATTCTGGATTGAGATTTCTATTTATAAAGTGTATAATGCAGTTATAACAATTATTCCGATAAAGGAATCGGGGAAATGTACATAATAGAGGAGGTATCTGTATGGCATTCGGCAAAAAGGATCAAAGGGTTGGGTATCAGGAGGCTTCAGATAATCTAATCAAACTGGAGAAAAATGAAAAGATACTTGCAGATTCTGCAAGAGAACTGCTGGATGTTGTCAGCTCTATCAGCAGCTTTGATGTCGGCATGACATACATGTCCGGAAAGCTGAAGGAATATGCACAGCAGATGGCCAGTGTCAGTGAGGCCAATCTGGCACTTGTAGAGGAAACATCTGCTACCCTGACGACAGTCAAGGACAGTCTCGAGGAAACGTCCAGTGCGCTTGAAAATCTGACACAACAGTCAGAAACCATTACTGAAAAAAATGATGCAGGTAAGAAGCTTCTGACAGAGGCAAGCAAGCTGAAAGAAGATGTGGTTACAGATACACAGATCATGAATGACAAGATCGTACAGCTGGCAGATCTGGCGACTGAGGTGGAGAAGATCGTAGAAAGCGTACAAAGCATCGCCAATCAGACAAACCTGCTGGCATTGAATGCCGCAATAGAGGCTGCAAGAGCAGGAGAACAGGGAAGAGGATTCTCTGTTGTAGCAGATGAGGTGCGTAATCTTGCTGATAATACGAAACAGAATCTGGAAGGTATGCGTGTATTTGTTAAGGATATTCATGTAGCAGCAGAGGAAGGGAAGGAGAGCGTAGTCCGGACACTGGAATCTACCAGCCAGATGAGTGACAAAATCGATGGTGTAGCCGTTACAGTATCAGAAAATATAGAAATCATGAGCGATGTGGCTCAGAATATTGCAATCATCAACGAAACCATGCAGGAACTGAGTAAAGCAGCTATTGATGTCAATACAGCTCTGGAGGAGTCTGCAAATGATTCTCAGAAACTGAGCGACATGACACAGGAAGTATATGAAGATGCAACCAAGAGTTCTGAGTATGCTCAGGGAATTTCAAAGATTGATGAAGACATGTCGGGCATTGTTTCAAACATGTTTGAGGGTCTGAATGCGGGAAATAACGCTATGAGCAATGATGAACTGAAGGATGTGCTGGAGAAGGCTCAAAAGGCACATAAGGCATGGACGGCAAAGCTGAAAAATATGGTGGATACTATGAGTCTTGATGCACTGCAGACCAATTCGAAAAAGTGTGCATTCGGTCATTTTTATCATGCACTCAATGTAAATCATCCTATGCTGCGTGATGAGTGGAGCAAAATAGACGGACTGCATCATCAGGTGCATAGTTCAGGAGATGAGATTATCCGTGCAATCAAGGCAAACGACAGCAGTAAAGCAGCTGAGCTGTACAGAAAAACAGAACAGGCATCCTCACAGATGATCGCAGCACTTGACCGACTGGAGCAGAAGGTTGAGGAAATGAAGAGCAAGCAGATTAAAATATTTGAATAGGATACATCATTAGAAACAAATGATAAGACAGGAATTTATGAAATGAGTAAGAGATCCAGACGAAAAAGAAAGAAAAGAATCATGCTGGGAATCAGCATAGGCCTGCCGGTTGCAATCATTGCAGTCGGCATTGCCATTGTCCTGAATATTGCGGGGAAACAGGGGACAGACAAACAGGATACAGAAGAGATACCTGTGATCGCAGTACCGACTGAGACCGCAACACCCGAACCGACTCCGGAGGTGGCAGCTGAGGCAGAACCGGTCGAGATCATAGCGGCAGATGTTGCTGATATGAATGATGCAGAAGACCCCGGAGCACAGACTGAGGATGGCGAATCGGTCAATGTAACGGACGCTCTGAAAAGCAGCCAGTTTGAAACCAGTGATATGAGCATCGGAATCGATGTGGCAAAGTATCAGGGAACGATAGACTGGCCGTCGGTAGCTGCATCAGGTGTTCAGTTTGCAATCATCAGAGTAGGCTACAGGACGCAGAAGACGGGAATTATATATGAAGATCTATGTGCAAAGTATAATCTGCAGCAGGCACAGGCTGCCGGAATCAAGCTGGGAGCATACTTTTTCTCTACTGCTGTCAATGAGCAGGAGGCACAGGAGGAAGCAGCGTGGGTGACCAATTATATAGCACAGTACAAGATTACATATCCCGTTGTCTATAATTGTGAAGGATTCAAATCTGCAGATTCGAGACAATATGGTCTGGATAAGAATACGAGGAGCAGCTGTGCAGCTAAGTTTCTGGATTATGTAGCAGCAAAAGGATATACACCGATGTTCTATGCGGCTCGAAATGAACTGCGTGATGACACGGACTGGAATACGACAACGCTCAGCGCAAAATATAAGATCTGGGTATCCCAGTATCCGAATCCTCCATTCCCGGCTACCTCTGCTCCGGATTATGCAGGTTCTTATGCCATGTGGCAGTATACAAATGCTGGAGCGATACCCGGTGTCAAAAAGGGTGTAGATGTGAATGTGGCATATTTCGGCTATACGCAGGAGGCAGAGGCAAAGGATTCGACACCCTATGAGATGGTGGCGGCTGATCCGGAGGTCGGGATCACATTTACCGAAGTTAATGATACCGTAACAGCAAAGAGCGAGACCAATCTGCGGTCTGTACCGAGCTCGGCTGACAGTTCTACCATTGTTGCTAAGCTTGTATATGGAGATACAGCCAATCGAACCGGCATTGGAAATAACGGATGGGCGCGCGTAATCTATAATGGACAGAAACTGTATGCAGTCAACAGCTATCTGACGAATGATCCTAATTATGTACCAAACAGTCAGGCAGCATCTGTATCAGTCGCAGCTACAGATACTGCCGGAACAGCAGCCTCATCGGATAAAACAGCAGATTCACTGTACAGTCCTGTAAATGAACTCGTGACGGCAAAGGAAGAAACAAATCTGCGAACCTACCCAAGCACAGAAACAGGACAGGTGTATGCGCTGATCAAGCATGGAGATACTGTAACGAGAACTGGAATCGGCAACAATGGCTGGTCGAGAATATCATACGATGGACAGACGTTATATGCAGTCACGAGTTTTCTTCAGGTGGCGCAATAGAGTATCAAAACAAAAAATGTTAAATATACGCAATAAAAAGGTTGAAAATCAATAATAAGTATGTTACACTAAATTTCGCGTGAGACAGACTTAGGAGGTGTAAAAGTGGGAACTTTAAGACTCATTTTAACAATAGTGTTTATCATTGTATCGATTGC
>CAYRJT010000268.1:0-3788 GCA_964424675.1 uncultured Lachnospiraceae bacterium | reverse complement strand
CGAAATTGTCTGCACGATCACCTCTACTGTGTGCTTGGATGCAAAATCACCTGCATTGTGTCCTCCCATACCGTCTGCTACTACAAACAGATTCGGAAGATTTCCGATCGGAGCCTCGCACGAATACACATAATCCTGATTCAGTTTTCTTTTCCGTCCGATGTCAGTCATTGAAAAAGTCTTCAGCATGACGTATTTTCTCCTCTCTCCTGACCTTCCTGTACAGATAGCATCAAAACTGCCTTCCACTTATTTTATCACATAAGCATTGTACCTATACATTAGCATATTTTAGCACAATCAATAAAAAAGAACAAGGAGCAATCAACCGACTGCCTGCTGTCTGCTCAGCTCTCCATGTATCTTCTTCTCAGCTGACCGCAGGCACCGTCTATATCCCGACCCATTTCCCGCCTGATGGTGGCATTGATCTTGTTTCTTTCAAGCTTTTTCTGAAATCTGATGATATCTGCATGCTTAGATTCCTGATAGCTGCGCTCTTTGACCGGATTGACGGGAATCAGATTGACATGACAATTTTTATCTTTGATGAGACTGATCAGTTCAGACGCATCCTGATCGGTATCATTGACACCCCCGACCAGACTGTATTCAAAAGTGATTCTGCGTCCCGTCCGGCTGAAATAGTAGTCACAGGCATCCATGACCTCTGCAAGAGAATACCGGTTTGCAATCGGCATCAGCTCTTTCCTTTTCTCATCTGTCGCCGCATGCAGGGACAATGCCAATGTCATCTGCAGCTTTTCATCTGCCAGTTCACGCATCCTCGGGGCCAGTCCGCATGTCGATACGGTCAGATTCCGCTGGCTGATGTTGAGTCCGTGCTCATCGGTCAGCATATGGATATATTTTAATAATGTATCATAATTATCAAGCGGTTCACCGGATCCCATCACCACCACATTGGAAACCCGTTCCTTTGTATACCGTGTAATCTCATAAATCTGGGACAGCATTTCACCTGCCGTCAGATTTCGTTCCAGTCCGTCTATGGTGGAAGCGCAGAAGTGGCAGCCCATACGACAGCCTACCTGTGATGAGATACAGACGGAGTTGCCATGCTGATACTGCATCCACACACTCTCGATCATATTGCCGTCCTGTAGGGAAAATAAGAACTTTCTCGTTCCGTCAATCTGAGATTCCTGTACCGTTACAGCCTTCACTCCATGTAGTGCATAGCGCTGCTGCAGTTCCTCCCGGAGTTTTTTGGACAGATTTGTCATCTCGTCAAAGTCCGTTACAAGCTTTCTATGCAGCCATTCATAGATCTGAGCCGCCCGAAATGGCTTCTCTCCCATCGATGCCATATCACTTTTCAGTTCTTCAAATGTCAGTGATAATATATCTATTTTCTCCATGATTTCACCCTAACCGCTATTTGCTTCTGACCAGTCTGGCCATAAAAAAGCCATCTGTGTCATGTTCTCCGGGCAGTAGCTGCAGATACCCCTGTTTTGTTGTATCACTGTGTAGCGCCTCCGGCAGATAGGGATCAATCGGATCCAGCTGATAAGCATAATGGTTCACAAACCACATCAGATTATCCACATTTTCCTCCTGATTCACGGTACAGGTACTGTAGATCAGAATTCCGCCCGGTTTTACATAGTCCTGTACTGTACTCAGAATCTCTCTCTGCAATGCTGCCAGCTCTCCCAGCTGTTGTTCTGACAGATGATACTTGATATCACTTTTTCGCCCGATGACGCCCAGCCCCGAGCAAGGCAGATCCGCAATCAGAATATCTGCCCTCTCTATGGATGCCTCATCATATACCAGAGCATCCTGTACGACTGCTTCTATATTATGCAGCTGGCACCTCTCTATATTGTCCTTGATTAATTGTGTTTTGTTTTCCGACAAATCTCTGGCTGCAACATGTCCTGTTCCCTGCAATTGGTCTGCGATACAGATTGCTTTGCCGCCGGGTGCTGCACACACATCTATCACATAGCTTCCCGGCTTCACACCGGCTATCTCTCCAATCAGCATGGAACTGACATCCTGTACCTGAAACAGTCCCTGTCGGAACGACTGCAGAGAGCCAAGATAATCATATCCGCTGATCTCATATGCGCCTTCCGGATAAGGAAGCCTTGTAACCTTCACATGCTCCTGTTCCAGCTGCTGTTCCAGCTCTGTCTGGTTCACACGGCTCCGATTGCGGCGGATGGCTGTACGGCTGCTTTGTAAAAATGACTGCAGCATCTTCTCTGCCATATCAAATCCATATTCCGCCATCCATTTCTCTACGATCCATTCCGGCATAGAATAGTTCACTGATAAATACTGCTTTGGCTGCTCCTTCACATCAGGGTATTGAATCTGAGCCTTGTTGCGTTCGATTGTTCTAAGCACACCGTTCACAAATCCTTTCAGATTGTGAAAGTGCTTTTTCTCTGCGAGCTTGACTGCTTCATTACACACCGCTGAGGCCGGTACGGAATCCATGAAAAAGAGCTGGTAAACACTCATACGCAGAATGCATAGGATTACCGGCTTCATTTTTGCTGTTTTGGTTTTGGAAAACCAATCAATGATGTAATCCAGCAGAATACGGTTTTCTATGGTTCCCTCTGTCACCCGTTTGATAAAAGCGCGCTCCTGCTGATCCAGGTACTGATACTTTTCCAGTACATCCCGCAGCAGGATATGTGCGTATTGACGGTCATTCTGTTGTATCTCAAGCAAAATCCCCAAGATCAGTTCTCTAGTATTGATACCATTAGTCACGCCTTCTGCCTCCGCCAAACAACAATATGAGTCGTAACAGCTGCAAAATAGAAGCTGCTGCCGCTGCGACATAAGTTAAGGCTGCTGCCCGAAGCACTCTTCCGGCATTGTCCAGTTCTCCTGCTCCGAGAATCCCGCCACTTTCCAATATTGCCAGTGCTCTGCGTGAAGCATTGAATTCTACCGGAAGCGTAACGACCTGAAACAAAACAGATATGGCAAACACCCAGATACCGATTGTGATCAATCCTGAGAATGCACTAAACAGCAAACCAAGTAAAATAATTGGAATGCCAAGTCTGGAACCGATATTTGCCGCTGGAACCAGCGTGGTGCGCACACGCAGAGGAAGGTAATCCTTCTGGTCCTGTATGGCATGGCCACATTCATGTGCTGCCACACCAATGGCAGCTACTGAAGCAGAACCATAAACGCGGTCAGACAGACGGATCATCTTCCGTCTGGAGTCATAATGATCTGTCAGATCTCCTGACACCTGCTCTATGCCGACATCATAAATGCCTGACATCCGCAGGATTTTCTCTGCTGCCTCTGCGCCTGTCATGCCTGACGCGCATCTGACATGTGAATACTTGGAATAAGTTGCTTTCACTCTGGCCGATGCCCAGATTGAAAGAATCACTCCGATCAGCACCAGCAGATAGGTGCTGTCCATATAATAGAAAAAAGGATGATAATACATTTTGCTGTTCCTCCTTACTCTTCAAATAAAGTGCCGGCTGTCACAGGGTATCCCAGCAGAAAACATGCCGTATCCATTCTCTTCTTGCCTTCCAGCTGAACCTCGAGCAGCTCCAGAAGTCCATCACCCGTATTGACGATTATGGATTGCTTCGTCACCTCTGCTACCGTACCTGGAGTACCCGTGGCTTCTCTGTCCAGTACCTTTGCTTTCCAGATTTTAAATGTCTTACCATTTAAGTAGGTATATGCACTCGGCCATGAATTCAAACCTCGTATCAGACGTTCAATTTCTACTGCACTTTTACTGAAACGGATATGACCCATTT
>CAYRJT010000267.1:0-3873 GCA_964424675.1 uncultured Lachnospiraceae bacterium | reverse complement strand
GATGACTGATAGCTCTTTACGATGATTTCAAATGAGTAATCACCTGAAGCTGCTGCGGGAGCTTCTGCTGCTGCATCTTCTGCAGGAGCTGCTTCCTCTGCTGCGGGTGCTTCTGCTGCTGCAGGAGCTGCCTCTTCTGTCTTAGCGCCGCATCCGGCTAACAGTGTAGCTACCATAGCTACTGACAAGAGTGTTGCTAATACTTTCTTTTTCATTACGAATCCTCCTTTTAGTTACTACTGTTTAATAGTTTTTATATGTAACTGCCTTAGCAGTCTCATATCGTGATAAAATGATTAAGCCTTTGCTCTTTTTCTTTTAATGATATCAACCAGTACTGCTGCAATCAGAACCATACCCGTGATAATCTGCTGCCAGTTTGCCTGCAATCCGATATAAGGAAGTCCCGTTTTTAACAGACAGATAACGAATACGCCGAGTAGAGATCCCACAATACTTCCTACACCACCTGTAGCAGATACACCGCCGATAATGGCACCACCGATTGCCTCAAGCTCGAAGCCTGCACCCGTACCTGGCTGAACCGTAGCAAATACAGCTGAATAAGCGATTGCTGCAAGTCCTGCAAATAATCCTGAGATTGCATATGCCATAATATGATAGAACTTTACATTAACACCTGACAGGATTGTCGCTTCTTTATTACTTCCAATCGCGATTGTATATCGGCCTACCTTTGTATGATTCAGCACAAATGCCATAATCAATACAAGAATCAGTATCCAAAGAAATCCAATCGGTATCTGCGTTCCATTCACATTGATCTTAAAAATCGTTCTGAACCAGCTGCCTTCAGATCCGGCTGTCGGCCATGATATACCAAATCGCTGTGAACACAGAGAGCCAAGACCTCTTGTAATCATGCAGGTACACAATGTTGCAAGGAACGGTGGTAAATTCATACCTGCAACCAGCACTCCGTTCAAAATACCAATGACAATACCGAATACCACGCTGACTAATAATCCTGCTCCTGTCGGCCATCCACAGTGTAAAACCAGATATCCTCCTGCCAGTGAATAGCAAATCAAACCTGTACCGATGGACAAATCTACACCGCCCGTAATCAACGGAAATGTAACACCGATTGCCATCAATGCAATGTAGTAAGAATAATCCAGAATACTCATTGCAGTTGAATATTTTCTGAAGTCAGGACTCATGAGACAGAAGAATGCATATAATGCAATGACTACCAAAAATACAATGAACTTCTGTCCTCCCAGTTTTGACACCACCGATTTTTTCCTCAAAGCCGGTGCGCTTACATTGTTACTCATGTTTTCCCCTCCTAACTTATCTCTCGTGTTGCCATATTCATGATTAGTTCCTGAGAAGCTTCTTCAATACCGATCTCGCCAGTCTTCTTTCCCTCACACATAATCACAATACGGTCACTCATTCGCAATATCTCAGTCATTTCAGAAGAAATCATGATGATAGATTTTCCCTGTTCCGTTAATTGATTCATGAGCTTATAAATCTCGCTCTTAGCTCCAACATCAATACCTCTGGTAGGCTCATCGAAAATCAAGATATCACAGTTCTTGACCAGCCACTTTGCAATAACCACCTTCTGCTGATTACCACCTGACAGATTCACGACCTGCTGATCCACACTTGGCGTCTTGGTTGCAAGAGAGTCTACATATTTCTGTGCCACCTCTTGCTCAGCCTTTTTATCAATGAACATTCCCTTCATATAATCTTCCAGACAAGCCATTGTAGAATTCTCTGCAATTGTCTTCTGTACTACGATTCCGTATCTCTTGCGGTCCTCAGACAAATAACCGATTCCGTGATTAACAGCATCCTCAGGAGAATGAATGATGACCTTTTCTCCATTCACGTAGATGTCTCCGCTTTCCTTCGGATCAGCACCGAAGATTGCTCTGGCTGTCTCTGTACGTCCGGCACCCATCAACCCTGAGAATCCAAGGATTTCGCCCTTTTTCAGTTCAAAGCTGACATCCTGTACCATCTTGCCTGCATTCAGGTGCTCTACCTTTAATACAACAGGTGCATCCGGTGCAACCATACTCTTCTGTTTCGGATCTTCATAGATAACACGGCCTACCATCATGTTGATGATATCACTCTTTGTACATTCCTCTGTGATCAGAGTCCCTACATAGCCGCCGTCACGCATAACCGTCACACGGTCTGTAATGACTTTGATCTCATCCATACGATGAGAGATATATACGATACCAAGATTCTGCTTTCTCAGATCACGTATGATCTTAAACAGTTCCTCTATTTCTGCTTCTGTCAGTGCTGCTGAAGGCTCATCAAAGATAATGACCTTTGCTTCATGTGAGATAGCCTTTGCGATTTCACACATCTGCTGTTTGCCGACAGTCAGGTTGCTCATGGTTTCATTCGGATCGATGTCAATGTTCAGTCTGTCAAACAGCTTCTTTGCTTCCTCATTCATCTTCTTGTCATCAATGCCGATACCCTTTTTGAACTCACGTCCGATAAAGATATTCTGTGCAACAGTCAGATGGCCGAGCATATTCAGCTCCTGATGTACAATAACAATACCTGCATCCTGTGCTTCTCTTGTATTATGAAACTCTACTTCTTTTCCTTCATATGTAATCGTTCCGGAATCCTTTGTGTAGATACCCGTAAGAACCTTCATCAAGGTTGACTTGCCAGCACCGTTCTCACCCATCAGTGCATGAACTTCTCCGGCCTTGACTTCAAAATCAACCTGATCCAGCGCATGTACTCCGGGGAAAGATTTATCGATTCCTTTCATCGTTAAGATTACGTCGCCCATTCTCTTACCTTCACCCTTTCTTATCCGTCTTGACTTTCCAATTGTGCGTTATGATTAATTCTTTCTGCGTCTTGCTACTACATCAGCATATACTGCAACGATAACGATAATACCGGTTATAATCAACTGGTAATCTTTTGTAAAGCCGAGTGCAAGAATACCCTCCTGCAGCAAAGCGATGATAAATACACCGATTACCGTACCACTGATGGATGCGAGACCGCCTGCCATGGATGTACCACCCATTACACAGCCTGCAATTGCTTCGTTGTTATACTGATCACCATAGCCGGGTTGAACTGTTGTATAAGCTGCTACATAGAAGATTGCAGCAATACCAACCAGCGTTCCGCAGATGATATAGGAAAGCATTTCCCATTTTTTAACGTTCACACCTGAAAGTCTGACAGCTTCCTTATTCGAGCCAAGGCTGAGGATATAACGTCCTGCTCTTGTCTTGTTCAATATAATGGAACAGATGACTGCAACTGCTAAAAAGATGACAAGTCCGACAGGAAAGTCGCCTATCTTAACCAGTTTCCTGAACCAGCCCTCTGCTGTCGTTCCCTGCGGCCAGCTGACCGACTGGGTCTTTGTAAATACAGAAGCAACACCCTTTGCAATGTTCATGCTTGCCATAGATACGATGAACGGGGGGACTGACCAGTAAGCTACAAGATATCCGTTAAAGCATCCGAATATAATCCCTACCAGGATGCTGATCAACAGGCTGAGTAATACAGGCACTCCGTAATGTGTCAGACAAAAGCCTGATACCAGTGCCGAGCAGAACATAACCGGTCCGATTGAGAAATCGATTCCGCCTGTTGCGATAACAAATGTTACACCAAGTGATAAAAAGCCCAAAAAGTAAGCATAATTTAATGCGCTCAAGATACGGGGCAGTCCTGCAAAATTATTGCATGTTACTGAGAATAGCACATACATCAGCAATAAGACGCAGCACAAAACAATTCTGTTAAATCCGATCTTCTTTACAATTGGGTTTTGTTTGATCTTTTCCAATTTTCTTCCTCCCCTATGCTCTATTGTCACATCCGCAA
>CAYRJT010000266.1:0-3887 GCA_964424675.1 uncultured Lachnospiraceae bacterium | reverse complement strand
GATATTGATCCAGTCCTACGATATAAGGAACATCCTCCATGACCTTCATTCCAATTGCCGAGCCAAGAAGCTGAGCCTCTGGTTTCTTTGAGGTACGAATCTCAACGATCCACCTGGCTTTTCTGCCCTCATCTGTCAACAGGCCGAAATTCGGGACAAATCCCACAATTGCTCCCATCAGATCAATGATACCGGAGTTACGGTTACAGCGAGCACCTAAGACTGAATTGGCATACACAACTGCAGAAGACTCTGACCAGGATAGGATTTCCCCCTGTTTTGGTGCATTACCCACCTCATCCATGTAGCATGTGCAGGTAAATGCCTGTTCATTTAACAGTCCCAGCTTCTTCAACTGTTCTTCATATGGTTCCTGTTTGGTATACATGAATTTGCGGAACACGAAATCCTGTAGAAAGCTGCAGGGTACATTGGCATCAAGCGGACGCGGGTCCATCGTAAACTGCTGCTTGGAAACCGCTCCTGCCGCAATCAGTTCATCCAACAGATCATATATGGCACCCAGTGCCTTTAGTCCAAAGGATGTGACCATATGGTTATACTGACTTGAAATCGGAATCATAGAATCTGCTCCAAAAATCTCACCGTACCGCACCATTGTTTCCATGACCTTCGCCATGGTCTCGCCACTTTTTCCATTTAAAATACTTTGCTGCTCATCCGTCAGCTTCATCTTATATTCCATACCGTACCTCCCCGGTTAAATGTTCATGGCAACTTCATAGGCTCTCCATACAACAGAACGGAGGTTACCGATCTGCTTACAGTCACCAACCAAGTGTATTTGTGAACTCTCCTTTGTGAGCGGAGTCGGAATGTAGCCGGCTGAACTAATGACAGAATCACAGGCAAGCGTGATATCCTTCCCATCCTTTGTCGTGCAGATCACAGCTCCATCCCGCACCTCTTTCAGCTTCGTCTCCAGATAAACCGGTACCTCATGCAGTGCAAACCATTCCCTTAAATAAGAACTGTTTGCAAGACACACACCCTTTTGTGCAATCAGGTCGCCCACCATTTCCACGATGAACGGTTTCTTGCCCTGCAGTGCCAGTTCATAAGCAATCTCACAGCCGGTCAGTCCGCCACCGATGACAGCAACAGTCTCTCCGACCTCTGTCCCAGTTAAATATTCACAGGCTTCAATCATTTTCTCATGCCCCTGAACACTCTTCAATATTCTTGCCGTGGAACCGGTTGCTACGATAAGTTCCATCCCTGCAAACTGTGATATATCTTTGATTTCAGTATTGAAATGAATTTCAACTCCAAGCTGCTCCATCTGTCTGCGATACCACGCAAGCAGGTCTCTTAATTTTCCCTTATAAGATTCTGCACTGGCAGCAATAAAGGTTCCGCCCAGAACATCTGCCTTTTCATAGATCACCGGCTCATGTCCCCTTAATTTTAATACTCTTGCAGCTTCCATGCCGCCAATACCACCACCGATGATGATGACCTTCTTAGGAGCTGTCGTTTTCTTAATGTAATGCTTACCGGTCTGCATGGTCTCTGCATTGACTGCACACCTTGCCAGATTCAGACTGTCAGACAGATCCTGATCATTCGGTACGCCCTTGTAATGACACATATTGAAGCAGCCATTATGGCAGAGAATACAAGGTCGGATATCCTCTTCCCGGTCATTCATCAGCTTTGTAATCCACTCTCTGTCTGCCAGAAACTGACGTGCAAAGCCGGCACCATCCAGTTTTCCCTGTGAAATGGAGTCCGCTGCCACTCTTGGATCCATTCTTCCCGCGCAGACAACCGGAATCGATACAAACTTCTTAATGTGCTCCACATCATTCAGGTTGCAGTTCTCAGGCATATAAACAGGCGGATGTGCCCAGTACCACGCATCATAAGTACCATTGTCGCAGTTGAGCATGTCATAGCCTGCATCCTCGAGATACTTTGCTGCCTTTTCTGATTCTGCCATATCACGTCCGACTTCCTTATAATCTTCATCAGGAAGTGCCCCCTCACGGAAGCCCTTGGTTTTTGATACCACACTGTATCGCAGGGAAACAGGAAAATCATCTCCACAGACCTTCTTAATTGCCTTCACGATCTCTACTGCAAATCGATAACGGTTTTCAAAGGAACCGCCATATTGGTCATCTCGCTGATTGACATACAGCAGGGTAAACTGATCCAGCAGATATCCCTCGTGAACCGCATGAACCTCTACACCATCCACGCCGGCATCCTTCAATTTCTTTGCTGTCTTTGCAAAAGCTTCTATGTACTCCTCTATTTCCGCAACCGTAAGTGCCCTCGAAGGAATTTTGTCCGACCATCTGTTAGGAGACGAACTTGCTGAGGCCGTGATCTTATCCAGATCCATAAAAGGCTTTGACAGAACGCGCAGTACCTTATTTGTATAGAGCGTTTCCATCATCTCGCTGACTGTAAAGGATCGTCCGAATCCGGCTGTCAGCTGTACAAACAGCTTGGCACCGGTCTCATGAAATTTCGGCATCCAGGCAGCAAGGTCGCGATACATCTTATCATTCTTGTACAACCACTGTCCAAACATCGGATTATATACAGGCTGGCATCCAGGCAGAATCAGGCCTGCATTGTTCCTTGCAACTTCGTAAATGAAGTTTGCGCCCTCCTTGTCAAAATGGTTCTTCTCCATCCAGCCAAATAAATCTGTTCCGCCCATTGAAGTCAGTACAATTCTGTTTTTGATTTCGCACTTTCCAATCTTCCATGGGGTAAATAAAGGTTGTAACCTCTGATCCATACAAATCCTCCTTCTGAAATCCGGTTGACAGCTAATGTTTTCTTCAGCATAAATATCATACACCATCTTCACATCATATAATAGTTTTTCTATTTATAATTAATTGGCTACATAAGAATAGCGTAGCAGCCATAGGAACTGCTACGCTTTCATATCATTAGCGTTTATTTTTTATATCCACATTTCGGACAAACTCCATTTTGATCTAATTCAATACCACAAAGCGGGCAACGATCCTTTGTTCCCTCAGGACTATATTCCTGAGATGCAGCGTTTACTCCACTAGTAAAGGTAAGCTTAGCAATGTTCAACTTATCTTTTAATAAATCATATACAATCTTTATCATACCTTCCACTGTCATGGTTTCTTTCGTAACAACCAATCTACTATCAGGATATGCTGTTGCAAGTTCTGTTTTAAATGCTACGCCTTTCATTTTATTCTGTTTATGTCCATCTTTAATTCCTTGTTTTTCATACACAGCTAAAATAGCCGGAAGCAACGGATCATCTTCTCTCAAAATAAGAGCATGATCAAAGTTTTTCAAAACATCCCAGGCAACCTTTTGAATTTCATTACAGGGATAAACCATATTGACACCCGTATTAATAGTATCTTCGACTTCAATCGTTAAAATTCCTGTATGCCCATGTAAATATTGTGCCTCACCTTGAAATCCCAGAAATCTATGCGCATATTGTAGATCAAATGTAGTAATACTTCTCATCGCTGTTCCTCCTTTCATTAAAATAATAATATTTCATGAATCAGTATGTAAATATATTAACATTGTATACCAATATGAGCATTTTGTCATTCTATTTATTTAATTCTTTTATTTTTACAAAATATATAGTAGTGTTCGTTTAGTTTTTAAGCAATAATCAGCATTTCTATAAAAGTGTATAACAGCCGTCACGCTGTGATGTGACGACTGTTATAGCATACATTTAATTACGGGGTTACTCTATTCTGCCGGAATAACGGCACCCTTATAGTTATCATTGATATACTGCTTGATTTCATCTGATTTCAGTACTTCAACAAGCTTCTTGATGTTTTCGTTGTCTTTGTTATCATCTGTAACAGTAATGATATTTGCATAATCTG
>CAYRJT010000265.1:0-3903 GCA_964424675.1 uncultured Lachnospiraceae bacterium | reverse complement strand
AAACCATACAGCATAATTGTGAATGCTTTAAGAAACAGATGGAGCGTTTTATTGACTTTGGTGAAGGCGGCGCAATTGCTGTAAATAACGCAGACTGGTTGTTAAAGCTGAACTATATTGAATTATTGCGTGACGTAGGAGCTTGTTTTTCCGTCAATAATATGCTGCGTGCTGAGTGTTATAAGCAGAGGATGGAGAAAGGGCTGTCATTCCTGGAATTCAATTATATGATTATGCAGTCCTATGATTTTTATCATTTATATAAGAATTATGGCTGCAATATGCAGTTTGGTGGAGATGATCAGTGGTCCAATATGCTCTTTGGTACAGAGCTGATCCGTAAGAAGCTGGGTAAGGATGCCTATGCAATGACGATCACTCTGCTCCTGAATTCAGAAGGAAAGAAGATGGGGAAAACTGCAAATGGCGCAGTGTGGCTCGATCCGAATAAAACAACACCATTTGAGTTTTATCAGTACTGGAGAAATGTCGGAGATGCTGACGTATTAAAATGCATCAAAATGCTGACCTTCCTGCCGCTTGATGAGATCGAGAAGATGGAAAGCTGGGAAGGTGCACAGCTCAATCAGGCGAAGGATATCCTGGCATATGAATTGACCGCGTTGGTACATGGTAAGGAAGAGGCACAGAAAGCAAAAGATGCTTCACTGGCACTTTTTGCAGGAGGTGCAGATGATTCCAATATGCCGACAACAGAATTGTCTATAGATCAGCTGACGGACGGAGCAATTGGCATCCTGGATGTACTGACTGTCTGCGGTCTGGCTCCTTCTAAGAGTGAGGCAAGAAGACTGGTGCAGCAGGGCGGAGTTTTTGTGGAGGATGAAAAGGTCGCTGATATCAATTTCAGTCTGACAGATGCTGTATTAAAAGATGGTGTGAAGCTGCGCAAGGGAAAGAAAACCTTCCATAAATTGATTTTACAATAAAAGATCCGGCGATTATATTTCTGACACACTATTTCAGGCAAAAGGCTGGTGATGTACTTGTATCCACTCATCTTGACCGTACAGATCGTATCTGTACTGATCTGCTTAATGAGCATTATTTTACTGCTGTTTCAAAGGAATACACAGCAGTCTAAAATGTTGCTTGTTACGATTGTGTGTGCATTTATCCAGAACTTTGGGTATTTGCTTGAATTGCGTTCTACAACTCTGGGTGAGGTCATGACTGCCATCCAGATTGAATATGTAGGAACAGCATATATAGCCTACTTTTTGACTGTTTTCATATTTCAATACAGCAATTTAAAATTTCCCAGATGCATCACATGGACTTGGTTTGCAGTGTCATCATTTGTCTTAATTTCCGTAATGACTTATTCAGTCAATCCTCTTTACTATACAAGTACAGAATTTGTTGATACAGGTGCCTTTCCTCATGTGGTTTTGGGGAAAGGGCCTTTGTATATCGTGAATGCACTGACCATTTATGCAGGTCTGGTTTCCAGCTGTATTGTTTCTTTCCGTTCTTATAAGAGGACAGAAGACAGACGTATGAAGACCAACTATCTGCTGTTAGCCGTTGGAACTCTGATTCCATTGGCATGCCATATATCAGGTGTCTTTAATTTTCTGGAAAGCGGCTATGATATGGCTCCACTGGGAGTGTCACTGGCAGTACTGGTCTTTGGGTATGCCATCTTGAAAAGAAAGATATTTGATGTGATTGAGGTGGCACATGAGAGCATTCTGACCAATATGGGTGATGCGGTGGTAATCGTCGATGCAGCTTATGGCTTCATGGAAGCAAATAATCAGGCGAAGGCTCTGTTTCCGACGCTTGAAAAGCTGGCGCTTGGCAGACGGATTGAAGATGATTCATTATTGAGGGCACTGGAGAAGGGTGAGGACAGCCAAATCACGCTCGAGAATCATTATTATAATGTCCATGTAAACGAATTGGAAAATGATAAGACACTCAGTGGATATGTGGCTATCTTTTTTGATGTGACTGATTCGGTCAATCAGATTGAAGCAATGCGTGAATTAAAAGAACAGGCGGATCATGCCAATCAAGCAAAGAGTCTGTTTCTCGCCAATATGTCACATGAGATCAGAACCCCAATCAATGCAATCCTGGGTATGAATGAAGTGATATTGAGGGATTATCAGGAACCACAACTGCATGGCTATTCGCAAAGTATACAGGATGCGACCAAGACGCTGCTGTCATTGGTCAATGATATTCTTGATTTTTCCAAAATTGAAGCCGATAAGATGGAAATCAGACCTGCTGAGTATCATATTCAAGGTATGCTGCAGTATCTGACGGAGCTATTTAAAGACAAAGCCGCTGAGAAGCAGCTGGAGTTTATAACGGAATTCGGAAGTGATATTCCGGGGGTTCTGTATGGTGATGAATCCAGAATCAGGCAGATTGCAATCAATATTCTATCAAATGCGATCAAGTATACGAATCAGGGATTTGTAAGAATGCGAGTGTTAAGCCAGCGGCTGTCAGACCAAACTATTAATTTGGTCATTTCAGTCGAGGACAGTGGAATCGGTATCAAGGATGAGGATATGAACAAGCTGTTCGAGAGCTTTGAACGTTTGGATGAAGAACGCAACCGCACGATTGAGGGTGTAGGTCTGGGACTGAATATTACGAAGAAGCTGCTGCAGATGATGGGCGGAGAACTTAAGGTCTATAGTGTCTACGGAAGTGGATCAGTCTTTACGGCCATTATCCCACAAAAGATCCTCAGCACTGAAATACATCAGGAAGAAACGCATACTCAGACTGGATTTACGGCACCGAACGCAAAGGTATTGCTGGTGGATGACAGTAAGGTCAATCTGATGGTAGAGCAAGCTCTGCTTCAGAAAACAAAGATGCAGATCACTGCAGTGCTCAGTGGAGAGGAATGCCTGGAAAAAATCAAACAGGAGCATTATGACCTGATTTTCCTCGATCATAGAATGCCGGGTATGGATGGAGTAGAAACGCTGCAGCATATCAAGTCAATGCGAAGCCTATGTGAAAATACACCTGTAGTCATGCTGACGGCCAATGCGGTCAATGATGCCAGAAATGATTATCTGCAGATGGGTTTTGATGAATTTCTGTCCAAGCCTGTAGACAGCAGGATGATGGAAGAAACAGTGCTGAAGCTATTGCCCGCAGGGCTGATTCAAGAAGAAGCCTGACCTTACAGGTCAAGCTTCATGTCTCCATTTTTTATCCAACCCTTTTTACGCATCAAGGTGGATGTGACAAGTGCAATTACTGCAGGCAGGATAAAGTGCAGCAAAAGGATCTTGACGAGCACCATAGTGCCTGATTCCGTCTCGGTCATGACCTGCCAGGTCATAATCTGCCCTACCAGACCTGCAGTTCCCATACCAGAACCGGTTGCATTGCTGGTCATATGAAAAAGCAATGTAGAGACAGGTCCGAGAACTGCACTTGCAACAATTGCCGGAATCCAGATGATAGGCTTTCTCATGATATTGGGTACCTGCAGCATAGAGGTTCCGATTCCCTGTGCCAGCAGTCCACCTGTCTTATTTTCCTTATAGCTTGCAACAGCAAAACCAATCATATTGCAGCAGCATCCGACTGTTGCAGCGCCGGCTGCCAGACCGCTCAGGTTGAGTACGATACCGAGTGCGGCAGAGCTGATCGGCAGCGTCAATACCATTCCCATGATGACAGATACAACAATTCCCATAAGGAAAGGCTGCTGCTCTGTTCCCCAGTTGATAATGGAGCCGAGACCTGTCATAAAAGCGCTGATGGGTGGACCGGCAAGTAATCCTATGGCAGAACCTGATACGATACCGACAAAAGGTGTTACAATAATATCAATCTTTGTTTTTCCTGATACAAGGTGCCCAAGCTCGATGGCTACCATAGCAGCAATAAACGCACCTA
>CAYRJT010000264.1:0-3924 GCA_964424675.1 uncultured Lachnospiraceae bacterium | reverse complement strand
TTGCAACACTTCATTTACTACCGCTTTCTGTGAAACTACATCCATAAGTCTGCATTCGTGAGTCTACATCCATAAGCCTACATTCAGACTACATCCAGCCAAGAAATGTTTGATATTTTCCTACAATTATGATAATATATTGTTTGTTCGATATATGCACCAGAAGAACACATTAAGCGGATATGGCGGAATTGGCAGACGCGCTAGATTTAGGTTCTAGTGGGAGACCGTGCAGGTTCAAGTCCTGTTATCCGCACGATAAAAATAAATCCAGTACGAGACTGGATTTATTTTTATGGAGCAGATGGAGACTTGAACCTGTGGTTCAATCTCCACTCTGCTCCGGTCCGCTCTTAACGGACGTCCACTGGACGTCCAGAGCCCTGTTATCCGCACGATAAAGCAAATGTCGTAATTATCACAATTTCTATCAAACGTGCAATAAATGATTATATCAAACTTAGAAGTTCCGTGTTATCTCCCGAAACAAATTATTCTTTGCTTTTCACTTGCTTTCCCCCTTCGGTCTTTGATTGAATGCCGATTTTGGACAAGAAACATGCTCCATGAGTACATGCAATTCCAAAATCAATCTCCCTTGAATCTGAACGTCTTCCTTTTGGAATTTCTTCTCATTTCTGGCACTTCACTTGTCCAAAAAGTCCCTCTACCCCAAATGAAAATGAGAGAAGCAAGCTTCCCTCAGATCTCAATCCTTCGGCCGATGGTAGAACCTTCCTTCTACCTGCTCTGTACGAATCACATTGATGAACACATGCTGATCCAGTGCCCGGATGGCATCGGTCACCTTTTTCACCTCATCACGACTGACTACAGAATAAACCATATTGCGTTCTTCCTTCTCATAGCAGCCAACTCCCTTAAACACTGTTGCATCATGTCGGGTCACTTTTCTGATCACTTCATAGACCTGATTTGGCTTGTCTGTAATGACCAGTATCGTATCCTGATAGTAATGCCTGTACAGCGTATGTACCACCTGCGTCGATGTAAACTGGAAAATGATCGAATACAAGGCGGCATCCCATCCGAACAATGCACCCGCTGTCACCAGAATCACTGCATTTCCAATAAAAATATAGTCCCATGCATCAAGACCCTTCTTTTCAGAGAAATAAACTGCAATAAAGTCAGTGCCGCCGGTCGTCGCATTGGCGTACAGACAAAAGCTCATGACTGCACCATTAATCAGTCCACCGAAGATACTGATCAACGGCTTATCATATGTAATGGCCGTTACCGGCAGAATATCCGTAAAGACTGCACTCAAAATAATCACAACACAGGAATAGAGCGTAAATTTCTTTCCAAGCGTCTTCCAGCTCAGGAAAATCGGTCCAATGTTTAACAGCAGGTTAATAGGGGTATATGGGATATCCAGTCCCCAGTACTTAGCCGCGCTCCTCTGCGCCAGCAGGCTCAGTCCCGTAAAGCCTCCCGGAAACAGATTTCCCGCCCGGACAAAGCTCTTGATGTTAAATGCAATCACCAACGATGCCAGCAGCACCATGGCAAATCGCAGGGCATCCTTTTCGATCACCTTTCTCTTTTCCGCCATATACACCACTCCCAACGTAATGTCATATCCGCTCTCAGAGCTACTCTTCTGCAGCCGCTCTCTCGAGTGGCATACCTTCCTCGTTCTTCACTCCGACAGCATCTATTACCTGTTCCAGTACTTTATCATACACAACAATATTAAATGCATATCCTTCCTGATAATAATTCTTCCCATCGACTATGATCCCGCTGATATCATGTACAGATTCTCCAAACTCATCCTCTACACTGTCAATATAGACTCTTTCCATGCAAAAATCATTTTTATTTTCCTCAGTAAACCACTCAAAATTCATTCCGTTATGTTTATATTCCACTACACCGTTCCGATAGAATACATTGCCGTCCTGCAGAATCGTATCCTGATCCATTCCAAATGCCTGCAGTCCTTGCAGCACCTGCGCCGGAACAGCCGTTATATCCTCAATATTGCGTGCGGCCAGCATCACAACATAGTCCTCACCGCCAACAAGCTCCAGATAAGAAGCCAAATCCAGACTCTGTGTCAGCTGATATGCTTTCAGTTCATGTTCCAACAGCTCTGTACTCTGATCCCAGGATAGATACTCAGGATCTCCTCTGTGATCCTCCAGCTCGTAATTTGTCTTCAGATAATCTCCAAGATAGCGTGTATACTTCGCATTGCCCTTTTCATTCAGATGTGACCAGTCACGGAAGTCCTGCGCAAAGTCAATTCCCACTTCCTCATAGCGTACATTAAAGTCAATATATGGCACATCATTTTCATCAGCATACTGGTAAAAGCAATTAAAAATCTTCTGCTGATCCTCTGTAATGCCATAAGGTGCGCACACCAATAAAATCGGAATGCCCTCAGCCTTTGCCAGATCAATCATCTGAATCATATAGTCAGCCATCTTCTCATTTGGCGGCGACAGCTCCGTCACATGTGCCACACTGGGCGTCTCAAGCGGCTCTGTCCCAAACTTCGGATCAAAGCCTTTAAAGGTCTCCAGCTGCCTGTCATAAACAAAGTCATCCTCTGTGATCATGGAATAACGGGAGTGATATCTTGCAAACCGGTTGATATAATCACTGTGCCAGTCCTCTGCGATGCTCTGTTTTGCCGAGGACACAAAATTCTGATTAAACTTCATGCCAAACAGATTTTCAATCGTCCAGACTCCCTGAAAATGTGTTTTCTGTACTGCCGCCGAATAAATCTCCGCTACAATGACCTTCGGTTTCTGCGTTTTCAATGCCTCTTTCAAAAAATAGTATGTATTCCAAAAGGGCTGATCTGCACCACCCAGATCATAGGCAGCAATCCCGTAATCGCTCCACAGCATACCTGTATTCACATTCGTATACATATGTGAGCTGCCAAGGAAAAGCACATCCACAGTATTTTCTTCATTCTCATAAAATGCGCGCATCTGGTCAATGCCGTCCGGTGATTTGAATCGTAATACTCCGATCACCAACACCATCAACAGAATCGCACACATTGTAAACACAGCTATTTTTAAGATCTTCTTTAACATATACCGTCTCCATTAGTGATACATCGTCTCCAGCTGCCCAAAAATGCTTTAAGCCTCCGGTCCTTTTAATCTGGTAATTAAAAGTCGAAATACAGGAATACCTGCGGATCATATTCGGGGCCGTAATGCCCCAGTATTAATATTGCAAACAGCATCAGAAGATATATTCCCCAGCGAAACCAGATACACTGTGTATTCAGCATCTGTATGATATCCTGCTTCTTGATCCTTCTCACCAGATCGACCGTAAATAAAACAGCGATTGCTGCCAGTGCAATCCAGAATTCTTTTCTGTCCAGTCCCCATGTATAGATACTGTCGTCAAACAATGTCCAAGGATCCCATCTGGTAAACAGTCTGGAAATCATGCTGCCTGCCTGTCTGATTGTTTCAGCACGAAAGAAAATCCATGCAAAGGCTACCATCGAAAATGTCATTCCTGTCTGCATCAGCTTATAACTGAAGGACTGCTGTTTGAACTGCAGCCTGTCTGCAATCTGTCTCCTGATCTGCTTTGTCTGGATGCCGATCACCTGATAAGCACCGTGCAGTGCACCCCATACTACATATCCCCAGCCTGCGCCGTGCCATATACCGCTGATTAGAAATACAAGCATCAGGTTCAGATAGTGTCTTGCTTTGGAGCAGCGATTACCGCCCAGAGGGATGTAAAGATAATCACGAAACCACGTACTGAGTGAAATGTGCCACCTGCGCCAGAACTCTCCTACACTACGTGCAAAGTACGGCGTTTCGAAGTTTCTCATGAGGTCTATCCCCATGATTCGTGCAGCTCCAACTGCCAGATTGGAATAACTCGCAAAATCACAATAAACCT
>CAYRJT010000263.1:0-3941 GCA_964424675.1 uncultured Lachnospiraceae bacterium | reverse complement strand
ATCGGCACCTCCCTGTTTTCCTGTGGAAATGGCATTTACAGGGCATACATAAGTACAAATGCCGCATCCGTAGCATAATGAGGGATCAATTTCAGCCCCGCCGTCATCATTCTTGACAATCGCCGGACAGCCTAACTCCTTGATACACTTTTTACAATGAATACATCTGTCCGCATCCACCTGCATCTTCTGTGCCGGTTTGATCAGTGCTACACAGGGTGACTGGAAAATGATTGCCTTAACACCCTTTTTGGAAGCAGCTGATTCCACGGCAGCAATTGCCTGATCCAGTGCAAGCGGATTCACCGTTTCAATTGACTGTATCCCGATGGCCTTTAATATCTTTTCGATACTGATCTTATCCACGATGTTGCCCATCATGGTCTTCCCTGTACCCGGATGAACCTGATGTCCGGTCATCGCTGTCGTTGCATTATCCAGAACGATCAAAATGATGTCTGTTTCGTTATAAACTGCATTTACGATTCCCGTCATACCTGATGCAAAAAATGTAGAATCACCGATAAACGCAAAATTCACCGCATCAGGTTCTACCCTGTGCAGTCCTTGTGCCATTGTAATCCCTGCTCCCATACACAGACATGTGTCCACCATATCAAGCGGAGCTGCATTTCCCAGTGTATAACAGCCGATATCTCCGGAAAAAACAGCCTTTTTCCCCTTCATAGCCTGCTTGACTGCATAAAAGGATGCTCTGTGAGGACATCCTGCACATAATACAGGCGGTCTCACCGGTAGCTGTGGAAGTTCGGGTGCAGCAAGGACTTCTGTGATACCAGTTTCTTTTAAGGCCTCTGCTCCCAGAAAATCCTGTATATATTTTTTGACCCTTTCTACAGTATACTCTCCGGCTGAAGCTGTATTTCCAGTCTGTTTTCCCTTTATGACTACATTCAGATGATGTTTGCCACACAGATAAATCAGTTCCCGTTCAATGACAGGATCTAATTCTTCCAGACACAATACTTCATCCAGACCATCCAGAAATTCAAGTGCCAGACTCTCCGGGAATGGATATGGAGTGGCCACCTTCATCATTTTACAGGGCATTTCAGCTTCCTGACTGAGGGTTTCCATAGCATATATATAGCTGATTCCCCCTGCAGCGATTCCTTTTCTCCCTGTTCCTGATAATTGATTATAGCGGTTTTTTGAAAAATCCTCTCCGATTTCAGGATTTCTGTCTACGATTTTCAAATGGTTCTGGTAAGCCGTTCTCGGGAAGATGACCCATTTGGAGGTATCCTTGATAAATCCCTCCGGCTGATGGATCCTGATGCCATCAGCAACCTGCACGGATGCACATCCATGACAGACACGCGTTGTTGGTCTGAATAATACCGGAGTCTCATACTTTTCTGAATACTCAAAAGCCATCTGGATCATGCAATAAGCTTCCTCTGGAGATGTCGGATCAAATACCGGCAGCTTGCAATAAGAAGCAAATGTCCTGGTATCCTGTTCTGTCTGAGAGGAAATAGGACCAGGATCATCTGCAACAACCAGAACCATACCGCCTTTGATTCCCATATATGCCAGACACATCAACGGATCTGATGCAACATTCATACCGACCTGCTTCATGGTCACCATGGTACGTGCTCCCGCATAAGAGGCACCGGCTGCGACCTCCAGAGCCGCTTTCTCATTCACTGACCATTCTACATAAACATCCGGGTTGATCTCTTTTCTGTACTTTGCAACTGTTTCCAGGACTTCCGTAGACGGTGTACCAGGATAGCCTGCCACCAGATTCACACCTGCATGTAACGCTCCAAGACCGATAGCCTCATTTCCCATCAAAAATTTCATACTCATATTATGATTGACTTCCTTCCATATGGTTCATCCTAAATTTGTGTTCTGACTACCTTAGGTCTGAATCCATGTTCATTCAGCGCATCTATGATCTGGTTCTTATGCTCTGTTCCAAATGCCTCAACTGTAATTCTTAATTCCACAGCAGCACTTCTGTTTGTTGTAACAAACTGATTGTGCTCCAGTTTAATTACGTTTCCATTTTGTTCTGCCAGTACACCGGATACTCTTGACAGCTCTCCCGGCTTATCAGGCAGCAATACGGACACGGTAAAGATTCTGTCTCTCATGATCAGTCCTTGCTGTACGACTGAGGACATCGTGATGATATCCATATTTCCACCGCTCAGGATTGCTACAATCTTCTTTCCTTGGATATCCAGATGCTTTAATGCAGCAACTGTTAACAGTCCTGAATTCTCAACGACCATTTTATGATTTTCAACCAGATCAAGAAAAGCAACAATCAGTTCTTCATCCTCTACCGTGATGATATCATCCAGATTTTTCTTCAGATATGGGAATATCTGAGTTCCTGGTGTTTTCACTGCAGTGCCGTCTGCGATTGTATTCACTGACGTCAAGGTGGTTACCTTTCCGTTCTTCAAAGATACCTGCATGCAATTTGCTCCTGCCGGTTCTACACCAATGACCTTGATCTTCGGATTCATCAGCTTGGCCAGAGTAGATACACCTGTCGCCAGTCCACCTCCGCCGATTGGAACCAGAATATAATCTACCAGCGGCAGCTCTTTGAATATCTCCATGGCAATCGTTCCCTGCCCGGTTGCAACTGCAGGATCATCAAAAGGATGAATAAAGGTATACCCCTTCTCCTTTGCAAGATCCAGCGCATACGCACAGGCCTCATCATAAACATCACCTTTCAGGATTACCTCTGCTCCATAGCTTTTTGTACGATTGACCTTCATGAGGGGTGTCGTAGTAGGCATCACAATCACTGCTTTGACACCATAACACTTTGCTGCATATGCAACACCCTGTGCATGGTTTCCGGCAGATGCGGTAATAATCCCTTTTTCACGTTCTTCCTGTGACAAGGTACTCATTTTATAATAAGCGCCTCTTACTTTGTAGGCGCCCGTAAACTGCATATTCTCCGGCTTCAGATATACCTTGTTGCCAGTCTGCTCACTCAGATAATTGCTGTATACCAGTTTTGTTTCCAGTGTAACCTTTTGAACGACCTCCGTCGCCTCTTCAAATTTATCTAATGTTAACATGATTAAAGTCCCCTTTCGTATAGAGTCTGCCTTGGCAAGCTCCTGTGCCGAGTGCCGTTGCGAAGCAACATCTTCTTTTGGCACGAGTGTACATAAATGCTCTTTGCATTTATGCAAAGAGTGCATCGACGAATTCATTTGCATTGAACTTCTGCAGATCCTCTGTTGTTTCACCGACTCCGATATATTTTACCGGGATTCCCATCTCGGACTGTATCGCTATGGCAATACCGCCCTTTGAAGTCCCGTCCAGCTTCGTCAATATAATGCCTGTAATATCAGCTGCTTCCTTAAATTCCTTTGCCTGTGACAGAGCATTCTGTCCTGTAGTGCCATCCAGCACAACCAGTGTCTCTCTATAGGCTTCCGGATACTCTTTATCTATAATCCGATTGATCTTCTTTAACTCTTCCATCAGATTCTTTTTATTATGAAGTCTTCCTGCTGTATCGCATAAAAGTACATCCACATTTCTGGCACGTGCAGCACTCAGTGCATCATAGATGACAGATGCAGGATCTGCACCTTCTACACCTTTGATGATCTCCACACCTGCTCTGTTTGCCCATTCATTGAGCTGTTCCCCGGCTGCAGCACGAAATGTATCTGCAGCTGCCATCATCACTTTACGTCCCTGCTTTTTAAGATGATCCGCTAATTTTCCGATAGAAGTGGTCTTTCCGACTCCATTGACTCCGACTACAAGCACAACTGATTTACGATGTTCAAATTCATACGCCGTCTCGCCTGTCTGCATCTGTCCCTTGATACTGTCAATCAACAGCTGCCTGCATTCTGACGGCTCCTTAATTCGCCGTTCCTTTACCTGAGCCCGAAGCTTCTCAATAATAAAAAGAA
>CAYRJT010000262.1:0-3966 GCA_964424675.1 uncultured Lachnospiraceae bacterium | reverse complement strand
GACGCCGTCAGGTGTCTTTTCTTTTGTGGGTCATTCATGATATACTGATAATAGATTAGATGAAGGAGTGATAAAAGTATGGAACAAAAGTACGATGTGATTATAGTTGGTGCAGGACCGTCAGGAATTTTCTGTGCCTATGAATTGATGGATAAAAATCCTGGGATCAGGGTGCTGATGATTGAAAAAGGACGTTCTATTGAACTTAGAAAATGTCCGAAGCGCGATACAAAGGTATGTGTAGGCTGTAAGCCATGTTCTATTACGACCGGATTTGCAGGAGCAGGTGCCTTTTCGGATGGTAAGCTGTCATTGTCTCCGGATGTAGGAGGCAATTTGCCGGAGATCCTCGGCTATGAAAAGGCAACGGAGCTGATACATGAGTCAGATAAGATCTATCTGCAGTTCGGTGCAGACCAGAGAGTCTATGGACTGGATAAGGCCGCTGAGATACGCGAGATCAGAAGAAAGGCCATTACTGCAAATCTGAAGCTTGTCGAGTGTCCAATCCGTCATCTGGGTACGGAAGAGGGATATAAGATCTATGCGAAGCTGCAGAAGCATCTGGAGGATGTAGGAGTTACACTTCGTTTTAATACGATGGTAAAACAGATCATTATAGAAGACGGCGTGGCAAAGGGTGTCATTACCGATCATGATGAGACATTTCAGGCAGATGAAATCGTAGCTGCAGTAGGACGTGAGGGCGCAGACTGGTTCAGCCATATCTGCGGTGAAAATGATATCGAGACACAGGTCGGAACCGTTGATGTCGGTGTGCGTGTAGAGGTACGTGATGAGGTCATGCAGTTTCTGAATGAGAATCTGTATGAGGCAAAACTGATTTATCATACACCTACCTTTGATGATAAGGTTCGTACATTCTGTACCAATCCATCAGGAGAGGTAGCAACAGAGTATTATGAGAATGGTCTTGCTGTTGTAAACGGTCATGCATACAAATCCAAGGATTACAAGACAAATAATACGAATTTTGCGATTCTTGTATCTAAGAATTTCACGAAACCATTTAAGACACCGATTGAGTACGGCAAGCAGATTGCACAGCTGTCTAATATGCTGTGTGGAGGACGTATTCTGGTACAGACATTTGGCGACTTCAGACGTGGAAGACGAACGACCGAGGAAAGACTGTGCAGAAACAATCTGATTCCGACACTGAAGGATGCAGTGCCCGGTGATCTGTCGCTGGTGTTCCCTCACAGAATCATGGTGGACATAGAGGAAATGATCTTCGCGCTGGATAAGATCACACCGGGTCTGGCAGCGGAGGAAACATTGCTGTATGGGGTTGAAGTCAAGTTTTATTCTAATAAGGCAGTTGTCAATAAAGATTTTGAAACCAGCATCAAAGGGCTGCGCGCAATCGGTGACGGAGTCGGAATTACGCGTGGGCTGCAGCAGGCTTCTGCAAATGGTATCAGTGTTGCGAGAAGCATTCTGGCTAAGAAAAATGCATGATGCTGTTGAGACTTGGAATACTGAGGTAATGGTATGCGGATTTATAAAGGTTTAGCGATTGTCTGGCTGTTTGCTTTACTGATGTGTGGCTGTGGCGTTCAAAAGAATACCGAAATAGTATTGACGACTGATTTTCATGAAGACGAAGTGTTCCGGATAGAAAACAGTTCCTGTACATTGCCGGAAATCATGGTTTATCTGACAACGGCACGTAATCAGTACGAGGGCGCATTTGGAAATGAAATCTGGCAGGTAGATATAGAGGGAGTTCCTCTGTCAGAGGAGTTCAAGGATATCGTACTGTCAAGGATCGCACAGATCAAGGCCATGAACCTGTTAGCCGCAGAGCACGAGATATCACTGGGTGCAGACGAAGAGGAACTGGCAAAGAAGGCAGCAAAGCTGTATTATGATTCTCTGACTCCAAGAGAGGCAGCGGCGCTTGGAGCAAATGAAGAGCTGATTTCCAATATGTATATGGAGTATGCTCTTGCTAATAAGGTCTACGAGGTACTCACGGCTGATGTCAATCCGGAAATCAGTGATGATGAAGCGAGGATTATGACCGTTAAGGATATCCTGATCAAAACCTACGAAACAGATGCTTCCGGAAACAGGGTATACTTTGAGGCGGCGCAGAAGACGGACGCATACAACCGGTGTGCGGATATTTTGTCAAGAGCCAGAACAGGAGAGGATTTCGATGCACTGGCTCTGGCATATAATGAGGATACACAGACAGAATACAGCTTTGGAAAAGGGGTCATGCCGCAAAACTATGAGGATGCAGCATTTGCGTTATCCAACGGTGAGATCAGTGATATTGTGGAGACAGAGTTCGGATATCATATTATGTTGTGTGTCAGCACATTTAATCAGGAAGAGACAGATGCCAATAAGCTGACGATTGTGAAGAAACGAAAAGAAGAAGCATTTAATCAGGTATATGACGAATTTCTGATGACCTTAACATCGAATCTAAATGAGCCATTATGGAAGTCAATCAATGTAGACCATGAAGACGGAGTCGAAACAACAGGCTTCTTTGATGTTTATAACGAAGTCATCGCATCGGAATCAGAAAGTGAATCTAAATAAAATATTAAATAATTATGAATTATTAGCACTCAAGGCGATTGAGTGCTAATTTTCTCTTGACAATTCATTTTCTCTCAACTACAATCTTATTTAGACAGTACAGGATTGTCGGACAGCAATCCTGTGTACATAGAGAATAATAATAAAAGGAAGTGTAAAAAATGGCAGCAAAGAAAGGTAATTTATCTATTAACAGTGAAAATTTGTTTCCAATCATCAAGAAGTGGTTGTACTCTGACCATGACATATTTTTCAGAGAATTAATTTCTAATGGCTGTGATGCGATTACGAAGCTGAAAAAGCTGGAGGTCATGGGAGAATACAGTTTTCCTGACGATTATGAGAGCAAGATTGAAGTGATCGTAAATCCTGAGGAGAAAACACTCAAATTTATTGATAACGGTATCGGTATGACTGCAGATGAGGTTGAGGAGTATATCACACAGATCGCTTTTTCAGGAGCAGAAGCTTTTCTTGAGAAGTATAAAGATAAGACAAATGAGGATCAGATCATTGGCCATTTCGGATTGGGATTTTATTCAGCATTCATGGTAGCGGAGGATGTTCATATCGATACGCTATCCTCACAGAAGGATGCCAAGGCAGTACATTGGGAGTGCGACGGCAACACAGACTACACGATCGAGGATGGCAGCAGAACGACTGTCGGAACCGAGATTACATTATTCTTAAATGAAGAAAGCCTGGAGTTCTGTAATGAATACAGAGCACGCGAGATCATCAAAAAGTATTGTTCTTTTATGCCTGTACCCATTTTCCTGAGTAAGGCAAATGCAGAGACAGAGTATGAGACGATACCTGCATCTGAGAAGACAGATAAGGACGTTGTGGTTGAGACGATTCCTGCAACAAAAAAGACCAAAGATAAGGAAGCAGAAGAAGAGAAGGTCAAGATCATTAAAAGACCGGTTGCTTTGAATGATACCACTCCGTTATGGACCAAGCATCCAAATGATTGTACAAAGGATGAGTATCTGGAGTTCTACAGACGGGTATTTATGGATTACAAGGAGCCTCTGTTCTGGATTCATCTGAATATGGACTATCCGTTCAATCTGAAGGGTATCCTGTATTTCCCGAAGATTAATATGGAATATGAGTCGATTGAAGGAACAATCAAGCTGTACAATAATCAGGTATTTATTGCAGATAATATCAAGGAAGTTATTCCAGAGTTTCTGATGCTGTTAAAGGGTGTCATTGATTGTCCGGATCTGCCGCTGAATGTATCAAGAAGTGCATTGCAGAATGACGGATTTGTAAAGAAGATTTCTGAATATATTTCCAAGAAGGTTGCAGATAAACTGTCCGGTATGTGCAAGACTGAGAAGGAAGAATATGACAAATACTGGGATGACATCAGCC
>CAYRJT010000261.1:2720-3969 GCA_964424675.1 uncultured Lachnospiraceae bacterium | reverse complement strand
GATCCTGATCGCCATCATTGACCATTGTACCATTACTCAGATATTTATTGCCAAACTGATCAAACATCACTACAACATGATATGTTTTTGTGATGGTGCCATCCGGATTGGTTGTTTCCCCTTGCAGAACGCCCTGATAGGGTGGGTCAACCAAGCCCTCAGGAATTGTTTTTGACCTGTCAGCAGTATATACAACAGGTACTTTGTAGGTAACCGTCTGAAAGATCGTTCCGACATTCTTGGCTTTGTCTGTGTCATATCTTGCAGCAGAATCGTATCCCATTTTATTATAGAAAGGCAGTACTCCGTTTGTGATTGTATAAATTGCATTATCATTAAAACCTGCCATGGAAGCACTGTTTGGAGAATATCCAGTATGAAAATAGTCAATATAGTATAGCGGTATCGGCAGGTGATACTGGCTGTCCAGCTCACAGACTCCTGTATCCTGATTGATCAGATATCCATATGTTTTCGGTACCAAATCCTCCGCACTGGTATAATGATTCGTTACGCTCAAAGACGCATTATTAGGATCTGACGCCGTCCGATATTTATTATTTGATGTCGCGTCATAATCATCCTTAAATTTATCCAGACTAAAGTCTTCATATGACGCACCCGTCGAAGCACTTCCATTACCTGCTGACAAATCCTGCACCGGAATCGCTGCTACGATCATTGCGGTCACCAAAAGGAGTGCTGCGATTGTTCTTCGTGCACTTTTCTTCAGTCTTCTCTTTACTTTTTTAGGTGCTGCTCCCATATGATCTCCTCCGTATATCGCCGGTTCTGCCCGGTTCAGGCTTAAATCGTCATAGACATGGATACTGTTTCTATTATTGCATTCTTTTAGCGACAACTACAAAACGCTCTGCATCTGCAGTGTCATGATCACAGGTGGACAAGGTCAGCAGCTGGTCTCCAAATGCTGCCGTCACGCCTGTATCGTACAAAGACATATTCTTCATATCTTCCATATGTGAATTAAATTCTTCCTCAGATATTGCATCTATAAACTGGTAATACTTAAATGCGATCTCGTCCTCATCGTACACCTTCGACAAAAAAACATACATGACCTCATAGGTGCCCTTTTCGTATAATGTATCGAACTTGATCTGCTTATGCTTCTCATAATATTTCTGATCCTTATACTTTCCCAGAGAGCCAAACATCTTGCCGGACTTCATATTATGTCCGAACACAATAATATTCTGGCTTCTTGGCCAGATTTTCGCATCGGCAC
>CAYRJT010000261.1:0-2710 GCA_964424675.1 uncultured Lachnospiraceae bacterium | reverse complement strand
TGAACAATGTGCCGTTTTTATCATAATTCTGCTCAAAATCATGTTCGAGATAATATTCCTCATTCTTGGACTGCATCACAGGATAATCAATATTAGTATCGTCAATTTTGAGCCATCCGATTAGGCTTTTATTCTTATTATACAATACTTTGTAATCGTCCAGAATATCCGGTGCGTCTTCCTCCTCCGGTCTGGTAAAGAACCGCTCAGGATTCACGACGATATCCTTATCCTTCAGCTCAGCCAGCTGGCTGAACTCCTGCTCCGTATGGGATGCCTGATAGCAGTAATAAGCAAAATATCCGAGGCTTCCCGCCGCGATGAATGCCATCAGAATCATAACAACCCTGCGGCCCTTCTCCGCCGGGCTCATCGCTTTCTGTTTCTTCTTACTCAAGGTTCTGTTCCTCACACATTTTCATCTTTTTGATAAATATAGAACTTATATTGCTGTACATTATTTTTTTCACCATATACATTTTTTGCTGTATAGTTATCCAACAGCTGTTTCAGCAGCTTCCTGATTAGTGTACCTGCCTTCTCCATAATCTCGTAGCCCGGCAGCTCATACAGTGTATTCACTACGTATAATGTGTCTGAATGTCTCTGTACGCTCACCTTTGCGCGGAATGTCGGATACAGCAGTCCATAATACTCCGTAATCGCCTGTATCAGAAAGCGGATATCCTGAAAACTTTCCTTGGCAATCTCTCCGTCTACCTGATTTTCAAACTTGAAATACCGGTTATCGGATACCTCGTGATACCTGTTTTCCATCGCCTTACCAAAGGATGTCTGTTCTGCTATGCCTTCAAAGTACGTCTGCGTAAAACATTTCGTCAGATAATTTTCAAAATCTGTGACGCACTTCATCTCATCTGCTGTCATTTCCGCACTGCATTCCTGCAGCATGGTTGCCAGTGCCTTTTCAAATACCTCTTCAATCTTGCGGTAGCCCTCCATCCGGTCATTCAGGACATTGGACATATCAAACAGTACCTGTTTATATTTCTCCGAACGTTCTGCCAGTTCATCAGCCATCTGCCGTTGCTGCTCAGCCCTGTTGTATGCCTCCAGGCCGTTCATGAGCCATTTGATGAACTCATCTGCTGATTGCCAGGGCTTCATGATCAGTTTATTCGTATGCAGATCATTGTGAATCGATATAGCTTCCCGCACATGTTCCTCATCTGACATAATCATGAGGATGGTCTGCGGATATCTGGCATAGATAATCTCCAGAAATTCTCTGCCGGACAGTGCTGACATCTCTACATCCGCCACTACAAGCGCGATCTCATGTGTCTCCATAATGCCAAGCGCAGCCTCAACATTTGAAGCAAAGAAGCACTGAACCGTCTTTTCCAGTACGATTGCCCTCAGTCTGTTCAGCAGATTCTCATCATCATTTACAAATAAAATCGTGCGCATCCGGTTCTGACCTTTCTGTTCTCAAGGCATAGTTACACATATATCTACATTGTACTATATCTTGACAAAATTTCAAGTTATTTTGCTATATATTGTTTTTAATTTAAAAATGTAAATACGCTGTGCGTACATTGGTTTGATTTATTCGATTTTTAAGCAATAAAAAATCGGGATACAAAAATTCGTGTAATCCCGATTCTCTTCATTTCTTAATAAATTACATATTCACAACCATTTTTTCAAATTCATCTTCTGTATCAGCAAAATGATATGGTTCATATTCTCCATAAGCAGATGGTCTACTAATTGTAACGAGTTGAATTTTTTCATATCCAACCTGTGCTTCCACTTTTCTTTTGAAATCTGAAAGATGTTTTCCATGTGTTGTTTTTAGTGCAACACAGCCAACATCGTCTATACTCTTAGCAATTAAGTAACACATGTTCTAACGCCTCCTTAAAATCTTTTTCTGATAGAATTTTAGCACTCTCATATAATTCACGCAAGCGATATCCTACAGAATCATCATATTTTTTCTTATATACATATTTATGAAGCCAGTTATTGAACTGCCTATCATAATATGTATTATATTGTATTTTAATTGGGTAATGGTTTCCATCCAGCTGAAAATAAACATGAATTCCTCTGTACCCATCATCATTTGCTTTTCCTTTTGACATATCCGCAACTCTTAACTCTGGTATTTCTTTTAATTGCAGAACATCCTCATAGTTATCGCATAACGAACGGAATCCTAATAGGTCATCAAATACTTTTCTTGCCTGACAATCTGGATAATATCTCTCATATTTTAATATCGCTGATTGTACACTTTTAATCCTGTAATCCAACGCTAATTCGTGTAGCTGATTAAATGAATCATACCAACTGTTTACATCTATCAATTCTTTAAATAATTCTTCTTTATCAAAATAATGTAAATTTTTCTTTAAATTAATACCTTAATCTGATTGGTAAGATAGCTGCTTAAGCATATCTATTGTCAATCCATCTCTATGCAAAATATCTGACACAATCCGAACCTCCTTTTGTCTTATTATGCTCCACCTTTCTCTGATTATAACATAGGAAACCTTACTTTGTAATCATTCTGATATTATTTATCGAAGTTTGAATTTATTCATTTCAGGTTTTTTCTCTTCACCCTGAAAATCTTGATTCAATTTGTTTTCCAATCTGGTTGAACACTTTTGATGAACCCACATAATATATAGCATAACCAATATTGGAGGATGACACATGGGCGAAATAAATT
>CAYRJT010000260.1:0-3972 GCA_964424675.1 uncultured Lachnospiraceae bacterium | reverse complement strand
TGGTAAGAGCATTATGGTCGGCGGCGACAGGAATGATCGCACAGCAGAATAACGTGGATACAATTGCAAATAATCTGGCCAATGTCAATACAACGGGTTATAAAACCGAGACGAATGAGTTTAAATCTTTACTCTATCAAACCATTCAGACCAAAACGACGACGGCAAATGGAGATCAGAAGCCGGTTGGTGCGCAGGTCGGACTTGGAGTTCGTAATGCGGCAATTACGTCTCAGTTCACACAGGGGTCTTTGCTGGCATCGGAAAGTCCTACTGCACTTGCTGTTAATGGTAAAGGCTTCTTTGCAGTGCAGGGAGAGGACGGAAAGGTTTATTATACGAGAAACGGTAATTTTCATTGGGCAATCGGGAACGGCAATATCATGACACTCACTGATTCAGAGGGACATGCTGTCAAGAGTACAACGGGGGCCAATATCGTATTGCCGGCAAATTATACAGCAAATAAGGTGGAGATTGATACAGAAGGAAGGATTATGTACCCGAACGCGCAGAACAATCTCGTACAGGTAGGTGCTCTACAGGTAGGTCTGTATCAGTTTCAGAATCCGGCAGGTCTGGAGAAGACCGGAGACAGTATGTTTGCAGTAACACCTGCATCCGGGGCAGCTCTTAATGAAGCAACCAATGCAGCCGTGACCAAGAGTGAGATCCGTCAGGGATATCTGGAAGGCTCAAATGTTCAGGTAGCAGATGAAATGGTTAATCTGATTGTTGCACAGCGAGCATACGAAATGAACTCAAAAGCAATTCAGGCGGCAGATGAAATGATGAGTCAGGCGAACCAGCTCAGAAGGTAAGCTAGCAAGATAAAATGCGAAGCATTTTGCTTGCAGGAGCAAATTAGAATAATTTGCGAGCACAGGCCAAAGAGAAACGAGGAGATAATGAGATGTCAATGGATATTAATACTCTATATAATCAATATTTAACAGACACAACTGCATCAAATGCAAAAAAAACAGGGATCGATCAGACACTGAACAAAGACATGACAGGTGCGACAGACGATGAACTGATGAGTGTCTGCAAAGAATTTGAAGCATATTTTATGGAACAGATTTTTAAAGGCATGAAGGATACAGTCGTGCCCGCTGAAGAAGATACCTCCATGACCATGGCAGATTACTTCGAAGACAACATGTATCAGCAATATGCCAAAGATGCTTCCAATCAGGGCGATTACGGTATCGCACAGATGCTGTATGAACAGATGAAACGCAATTACGATTTATAAGGCAAGGATGATGCATTACGATCTACTGAATATAACATAGTAAAGCAGGGTCGCAAGTCACAACGTGACTTGCGATTTTGCACACATAGTGCCTGCGGTAGGTTTACCTGCCGACGGCACTATGTGCGCAAAGCGCGTATATAGCTTTGCTGTATACGTGACCCTGTGACAGATTACATATTGGAGTCTAGTATGGAAGTCATATCCGGTTTTGTAGAACATATCATTTATCGAAATGCCGATAACGGCTATACGGTCATGGAAGTAGCAGCAGATGGCGAGGAGATCACCTGCGTTGGTTCTTTGCGCATGATTGACGAGGGCGAGTTTATAGAAGCAGCTGGAGAATATGTCAGTCACCAGGTATATGGCGAACAGTTTTCTATCAGCAGGTATGAAATTAAGGCTCCTGAAGACAGCCAGTCTATAGAAAGATATCTGGGCTCAGGAGCCATCAAAGGTCTGGGGGCGGCTCTGGCAGGCAGGATCGTCAAAAAGTTTGGTGAGGATACCTTTCGTATCATTGAGGAGGAACCTGAGCGGCTTTCTGAGGTGAAAGGGATCAGTGAAAAAAAAGCAAGAGAAATAGCAATACAGGCGATGGAAAAACAGGATATCCGTAAAGCGATGATTTTTTTACAGCAATACGGGATATCGAATGCGCTGGCTGTTAAGATTTACGAAAAGTATGGAATGGATACATATCGGATCATTCATGAAAATCCATACCGGCTGGCTGAGGATATCCAAGGAGTGGGTTTTAAAATTGCAGATGAAATTGCAGGTAAGGTTGGTATCCATACAAATTCGGATTATCGTATCAGAAGTGGTATATTGTATACATTATTACTTGCAACAGGAGAAGGACATACTTATCTTCCGAAGGACGAACTGCTCAGACGTGCAGAGACGATTTTGCAGATCAAACAGGAATATGTAGAGAACCAGCTCATAAATTTAATGATGGATAAAAAGGTGGTGCTCAAACAGACCGGTGATTTGACAGCGGTTTATTCCATGAATTTTTACTACCTGGAGCTAAACTGTGCAAAGATGCTCCATGACTTGAATATTACAGCAGATGAAAAGGAAAATGATATCGATCTGAAACTCACAAGACTAGAGGAAAAGTCGGAAATATCGCTTGAGGGACTTCAGAGAGATGCTGTTGCAGGAGCTGTGAAAAATGGTGTATTTGTGATCACCGGAGGTCCGGGCACGGGTAAGACGACAACGATTAATATGATCATTCAGTACTTTGCTGCTGAGGGAATGGATATTTTACTGGCAGCGCCGACAGGCAGAGCAGCCAAACGAATGACAGAAACGACCGGTTATGAAGCCAGAACCATACACCGTCTGCTGGAGATCAATGGTGGGGCAGATCAGGAAGGTTCACTTGTATTTGAACGAAATGAAAGTAATCCCCTCGAGGCAGACGCTATTATCATTGATGAGATGTCAATGGTGGATATCTCTCTGTTTTCAGCATTGCTGAAAGCAATTTCTGTCGGGACACGGCTGATTATGGTGGGTGATATCAACCAGCTGCCGTCAGTCGGACCAGGAGCGGTACTGAAGGATGTGATTGAATCAGGGGCATTTCCGATGGTTATGCTCAAGAAAATATTTCGACAGGCAAGTACAAGTGATATCGTTGTGAATGCACACCGGATCAATCAGGGCGAACATCCGGTCATGGATAATAAAAGTAAGGATTTCTTTTTTTTGAAAAGAAGTGATGCCAATGTCATACTGAAGATTATAGTAACACTTGTACGAGAAAAGCTGCCAAAGTATGTAGACGCAACATCCTATGATATTCAGGTTCTGACACCGATGCGCAAAGGACTGCTTGGAATAGAGCGGCTAAATCCGATTTTGCAGGAATATCTAAATCCGCCTAATCCGAAAAAACGGGAGAGAGAGTACGGAGAGGGACTGTTTCGTGAAGGTGACAAGGTCATGCAGATACGAAATAATTATCAGATAGAATGGGAAATCTTGAGCAAATACGGAATCCCTGTTGACAAGGGACTGGGTGTGTTTAATGGGGATATGGGCATTGTTAGGGAAATCAATCATTATGCTGAAACACTTACGGTAGAATATGATGAACACAGGCAGATAGTTTATTCTTTTAAACAACTGGATGAACTGGAACTTGCCTATGCAATCACGATCCATAAAGCACAGGGAAGCGAGTATCCGGCAGTTGTCATTCCGATTCTGACAGGACCGAGAATGCTGATGAACCGGAATTTGTTATATACGGGGGTGACGCGTGCTCGAAAATGTGTTACATTGGTTGGTAGTGAGGAAATGATACAGATGATGGCGGAAAATTCTGAGGAACAGAAGCGCTTTACCGGTCTGGCTGTACGAATCAGAGAATTAAGAGAGCAATTCAGAGATTCGGAGAATGATGTATCATAAAGTAATTGAATTGGTTTATCCGGGAAGATGTCCTTTGTGCAGCGATATTGTGATGCCGAAAGATGAACTGGCATGTCCGGAATGCAAAACGGAGGCACCCTATATTACAGAACCCAAATGTGTCAAATGTGGTAAGGCACTCAGACATTGTGAGGACGAATACTGCAGGGATTGCAGCACGCAGACACATTTCTTTGACAAGGGACTGGCATTGTTTGCATATGATGATATGGTGAAACACAGCATATACCGGTATAAGTATGAAAACAAAAGGGAAT
>CAYRJT010000259.1:0-4021 GCA_964424675.1 uncultured Lachnospiraceae bacterium | reverse complement strand
GTGCTGCTTGTATTGACCGGATGCAAAGGAAAAAAATTCGATATACCGTATGATATTGATACGACAACCAGTGCATACAGCTTTGATACGAGCAATGTTTCCATGACAGCTGATTCATTTGCTTCTGGCCTTTGTGTAGTATCATCTGATATCACTGATGGTACGGAAGTGGATATGTCGCAGGCAACAGCCGCTGGTTTATTTAATGTATCCGGATGTAATACCATGTATGCAAAAAATGTCCATAAGCAGCTGTACCCCGCGAGTCTTACAAAAGTCATGACAGCTTTGCTTGCTTTAAAGTATGGAAAGCTGGATGATATCCTGACGGCCTCTGATCAGGTTCTGATTACGGAGTCCGGCGCACAGCTTGTCGGTTTTAAGCCCGGTGACACGATGACACTTGAGCAGGCACTTCATGGTCTGTTAATGTATTCTGGAAATGATGCAGGTGTGGTCATCGCTGAGCATATATCAGGCAGTGTAGAAGCCTTTGCGGATTTGATGAATCAAGAGGCTTTAAAAATAGGTGCAACAAATACAAGCTTCAGAAATCCACATGGTCTGACCGATGATAAGCATTATACAACGGCCTATGATCTCTATTTGATTTTTAATGAGGCAATGAAGTATGAAAAATTCAAAGAGATTATTCATATGCAAAGCTATACTTCTGTTTATCATGATAGTGAAGGCAATGAAAAAGAACTGGATTTCTCATCGACCAATCAATATCTGACGGGAACAGTGGATACTCCTGAAAATATGACGGTTATAGGTGGTAAAACAGGTACGACAAATGCCGCTGGTGCGTGCCTAATTCTGCTTTCAAAGGATACGGCAGGAGAACCCTTTATCTCAGTCGTACTACAGGCCGATGACAGAGACATACTTTATGTTGAAATGTCCGAATTATTGCAGGAAATCAAATAATAACCAGAGGCAAATAGAGGTTGTTTTTTAGATATAAATGGACTATAATAAATCATACGGGTGATGGTTATTTCGTTACCAAAAATGCTAAAGGAGGAGATTACAATGATACAGTTAATCGTAGGCGAGAAGGGCAAAGGAAAGACAAAGTATCTGCTCGAGAAAGTGAATTCCACAATTAAAACAGCCAGCGGAAATATCGTTTATCTCGACAAAAATGCAAAACACATGTATGAACTCAAAAATAAAATAAGGTTAATCAATGCATCAGAATATCCAATTACAAACGCAGATGAATTTACAGGATTTATATGCGGTATTGTCTCACAGGATCACGACCTTGAGCAAATGTACTTGGATAGTTTTTTGGATGTAGCTTTTATCAAAGACAGAAATCCTGAACCTGTATTATTAAAATTAGAAAAAATCAGCGAACAATTTTCAGTTGATTTTGTCATCAGCATCTCAGTCGATGGATCCGAGCTTTCAGAAGACTTAAAATCAAAAGTAATTGTTTCTTTGTAATAGAAATACATAAAAGCCTCGGAAGTAATGATTCATACTGCCGAGGCTTTTAGAATGAGAATAAGCGTTAGCTGTCTGTGTCTGATCTGATTCTTCCGAACATGCCGATCAGATATAGACCTGCAAGTCCTACAATGCCATATACGATTCTGCTGAACACAGACATGCTGCCAAACAATAATGCGACCAGATCGAATCGGAAGAATCCGATCAGACCCCAGTTGACAGCACCGATGATTGCAATTGTTAATAAGGTATAATCAAGCCATTTTGCTCCCATGATGCATTCCTCCTTTTCGCATAATTATATGCATTTATTATTGTGACCAGCAAATCAAATAATATTGAGGAAATGATTTCATGAAAAAGAAGCAGGGAGGTTTCTTTTTTGGCAAAGAACAGAAATCCGAAAATCACAAAATACAGAAAGCCATTGAATATCAATCTTGGATTGATTATTTTTGGTTTTATTTTTGTTTATATCATAGCCAGTGTCATCATGTACCTGAAAACTGACAAGATTACGCCATATGAGGTAAAATCAGGTTCTCTTGCCGTCAATAATACATATTCAGGCTTGGTACTGCGAGACGAAAAAATCGTAAATGCAGATCATTCCGGATACATCAATTATTATGCAAGAGAAAATGAAAAGGTTGCCAAGGGTTCTATGATTTATACAGTAGATGCAACGGGCAAACTGGCTGATCTCGTAAACGGCGCGGCAGGAGAGGGAAGCACTCTTTCAGATGAAGATCTTTCTGAGCTGAAAACTTCTATTGCAGACTTTTCAACCGGATTTGATGTGAAAAAATTCCGAAAAACATATGATTTCAAATACGAAATCGAGGGGACTGTTTTAAAACTGGCCAATTATAAGGTGTTATCCAGTCTTGACAGTCTTGATAATGCCAATTTGAGTGATTCGGTACAGTTCGGGTATGCTCCTGAGTCGGGGGTACTTGTTTATTCTGTAGATGGATATGAGTCTGTAACAGTTGATCATCTGACACCGGAGCTGATGGATTTTAGTGCTTATACAAAGAAGCAGTTTCACAGCAATGATCTGATCGCTGATACAGATCCTGCCTATAAGCTGATCACCAGTGAAAACTGGTCCTTAATAATAGAAATTGATGAAGAGAGAGCATTAGAACTGGAAAATGAATCCTACATCAATGTGAAATTCCTGAAAAACGGATATGAATCATGGGGAGCCTGTAATATCATCAGACAGGACGGCGTTGTTTATCTGAAACTGGATTTCACCAATTCCATGATTTCATTTGCTACAGACCGCATTCTGGAAGTCGAGCTGATGACGAATACACAGGAGGGCTTGAAAATTCCCAATTCTTCTATTGTGGAACGTGAATTCTATCTGATTCCCAAGGAATACATGACAAAAGGCGGAAACAGTGGAAACGATGGATTCATTAAAGAAGTCTATCTTGAGGATGGCACAGCTTCTACAGAATTCATAGATGCTACGATCTATAATTCCACAGAAGATGACTATTATGTGGACAATTCCCTGTTTGAAATCGGTGACTATATTATTATGCCTGATTCAGCCGAAAAGTATGCCATCAGCAAAAAGGCAACGCTGATTGGTGTCTATAATATCAATAAAGGATATGCTGATTTTAAACAGATTACAATCTTGAATCAAAATGAGGAATATGCCATTGTAAAATCCAATACAGAATATGGACTGAGTGTATACGACCATATAGTACTGGACGGAAACAGTGTCAATGAAGATGATTTTATATATTAAACAGAAAGGTTCTGATAGAATGCTGAAAGATCAATTATTATCTGTACAGGAACATCTGGCAATGGCCTGTCAGACTGCCGGAAGGAAGCCTTCGGATGTGACGCTGATTGCCGTCAGTAAAACGAAGCCGGTAGAAATGCTTCAGGAAATTTATGATGAGGGAATCCGTGACTTTGGTGAAAACAAGGTACAGGAACTCGTAGAAAAGTACGAGGTCATGCCCAGAGATATCCGGTGGCATCTGATTGGCCATCTGCAGACCAATAAGGTAAAGTATATTGTTGATAAGGTCTATATGATCCATGGAGTAGACTCTTTTAAGCTTGCAAAGGAAATCAGCAAGGAAGCAGTAAAGCACCAGACGGAGGTTAATATACTGATACAGGTCAATATTGCTAAGGAAGCTTCCAAGTTTGGAGTCTATGAAGAAGATGCTGTCCAACTGGTTGAAGATGTAGCCAAATTACCCGGAATCAGGATCAGTGGTTTGATGACGATTGCCCCTTATGTGGAAAATGCTGAGGAAAACAGGCAGTTTTTTAAAAAAATGAAACAATTATCTGTTGACATAATACATAAAAACATTGATAATGTATGTATGGATTGTATATCCATGGGAATGACAGGGGATTATATGATCGCGATTGAAGAGGGCGCGACCTGTATCAGGGTCGGTACAGCGATCTTTGGTGAACGTAATTATCGTATTGAAAATACGATTACGAAACAGCAGGGAGAATAAGGAGAGTTAATAATGGGAGTTTTGGACAAGTTTTTGAACGC
>CAYRJT010000258.1:0-4047 GCA_964424675.1 uncultured Lachnospiraceae bacterium | reverse complement strand
CCTGCATCAGAAAACGTAATCTGTGAAATCAGACTTTTCAGGGAATCCGAAGCATTGCCCTGTATCTGTATGCCTGTCAGTCTGCGTCCACTCCAGGTCTCTACTGTATGATACGGGTCAAATGCGGATGCCTTGACTCCTGTCATGATGTATTCTTTTCCGTCTACTGTCGCATGCGGATCGATAGACACCTGCCCCGTTGATGCATTCGGTAATATCGTACAGCTCTGCAGCTCCAAAGTGCCTGCAGCCGTATCCGTAGGTTCTCCTGTCATCTTGTAGACCAGTCCTCGGAAGCCATAATAGTTGGGATCCAGCACTGACCCGGATGTGATTTCTGCATCCTGACGCAGAATCACCTTTCCGATCCCCTCTAATGCCAGTTTTCTCAGGTTTGCGCCTGATAATCTGGTTGCTGTCGTATTATAGGTCACATTGGGCAGAATGCTGCCTTCCAGGATGATTGTCTGCATCGGTGAACCGATTGCTGTCGCATCAAAGGCTCCCAGTCCGATTTCCTGTACCCCCTGTGGGATGCTGACCTGTTGGAACGGGCAGTCTGCGAATGCTCTGTCCTCCAGCTTAATAAGACTCTGAGGCAGATTCACGGAGTACAGCATACTGCAGCCATTACATGCATCCTCACCGATCTCAGTCACACCTTCCGGTATCATAATCTGTGAGACTGCACCGTTTCCTTTAAAACACTCCGCTCCGATTGTCTTCACGCCGTCAGGGATCACGACATCTCCACCTGCTCCCCTGTAGGCAAGTAATATTCCATCACCAACAATCAGAAAATCATTTCCGTCGCCACCGTTACTTTTCCACTGATTCAGCCACGGCGTTCCCTCAAAGGCCCCCAGATCTATGTGGCTCACTGTTGATGGTATCGTCACGTCCGATAGTTGATTGCAGTGATAAAATGCTGCATAGCCGATCTCTGTCACACCTTCCGGTATATTCACAGAGCTCAGACCTGAGCGCGCAAATGCAAAGTCACCTATGGAGGTCACTCTGGATGGCATCGTAATCGCATTCAGATTCTCATTCTTATAAAAAGCTCTCTCTCCGATCCTGCTGACATTGACCGGAAGTGCCACATCACTTTCATTTCCCAGATACTCTGCCAGTGTTCCGGCTAATATCTCATAATCTCCTGCAGAGTATGTACCATGATGACCGCTGCCGGCAATTCCGTCCTCTGATTCAGCCAGGCCCATATCAGCTCCTCTGACTGCCTGATCAGACGACATCATGACAACAACCCCGCCTCCTACGATCTTCCCTGAACCAAGCTCACCCGGCATGACATTGTCACTGAAATCAACTGTATCATAGAGAGAATAGGGATCACTGTTATCTTCCTGCGTTTTACCTGCGGTATTACCACTGACTGTATCCGTTCCAGCCACATTGCCGCTGACTGTCTGTGTGGGCTGCCCATCCGGACTGCCGTTACCGTCTGTAAGCTGGATATTGACATTGTTACTGCAGGCAAATGCATTTTTATCTATAAAGCCCACTGATTTCGGAATATAGATTCTGGACAGATTCACGCAGTCACCAAAAGAATATGCCTGCAGTGACTCCACAGAGCCCGGAATCGTGACAGTAGACAAGCCATTGCAGTTATCAAATGCATATTCCGGAATGTCTTTCACTTTGGATGAAATCGTGACACCGGTCAGCTGCTCTGCGCCCCAAAATGCATATGCACCGATCTTCTCTACGGAATTGGGCATGGTATAGGATGTTGACGGCTTTCCTGCCAGATACTGTATGATCTGTGTCTGATCCTGATTATACAAAACTCCGGACTCACACATATAGTTTTGATTCTGATAGTCGACAGGGATATTTGACAGAGAAGAACACTTGGCAAAGGCACCTGCTCCGATCTCTGCGGTCTTAGCCGGTATGGATATGGATTTCAGACTTGTACAGCCGGAGAATGCAGCTGCGCCGATGGTCTTCACATTACTCCCCATCGTTACCTTCTGCAGGTTCACACAATTTTCAAAGGAAGAAAAATCAACGTTTGTCACATTTTCCGGTATCACGACCTCTGTCATCTTGGTATTGCCGGAAAAGGCCTCGTGTCCGATAGTACGCACAGAATTAGGGACCGTCACAGATGTTTCGGTCCCATTATATTTTACAAGTGTATCGCCGTCCATGGTATAGTCACCGACATCTACCCTGGCAGCATCTACATTCACTGCCGGGATCTGTGTGACAATCAGTGCCGTTACCATCAAAAGAGCGGCTATCAGTTTTCTCACATATCGAGCCATATACTTCCTCCGGTCTCCAGCATACTACGCAGTTCTGACCTTCTCCTCCGGATCTCTCTTGAGGAACAGTACCACTGCAAATGCAGCCAGTCCGATGACTAAGAACCACTTCGGATGGATCGGATCGCCAGTCACAGGGGTCGCGTCCTGAGAGCCTGATGCAGACAGGTTCGATGTATCTACATAAATCACATATGGGGACAAATGATCAATCGTAAAGTTCATACAAGGAATACCGTTGATCACTGTAAATCTTGGATTCAATACCCTCAGTTTTCCGTCCTCTGTCAGTGCCGGTTTCGCATTACCACCATAGATCGCCAGGTCATCAGGGATCGGCATCGTCAGGCTGACCGTGACTCCATCCGGTATCGGGGAAATCTTGGTCGTTCCTGTGCTGTCATACAGGCTGATATCGATTGGCAGATATCTGACTGCATCCAGTGAGCCAAACTTTGCAAGCAGTGCCTGTTCAGCCGCTGCATCTGCCTCAGGTGTATCCGTGATCTTAATGACATAGCTGTCTGTAGAGCCGTTAACTGTTGCAGACATTTTCCCTATATCGGTAATGCCTGATGTGTTCGCTACAACTCTTGTATTGCCCGTTGGCTTGCTGGTCGAGCCTGTTGAAGTCTTGCTGCCTGAGCCGCCTGTCCCTGTGCCTGTACCTGACTTCACAGTTGAGGCAATCGTAGACATCGTGCTGCTGGAACTGCTGCTCGAACTGCTCGACGAAGAACTGCTGCTGGAACTGCTGGACGAGGAGCTGCTGCTCGAGCTGCTGGATCTGGTCGTGCTGGTTGTCGACGTCCGGCTGGTGGAGCTGGTCGTTGATGTTCTGCTCGTACTGGATGTTGTACTGGTCGTTGAGTTGGCCGTATACTGCGCAATACAGGTTACATTGGCTGTAATGCCTGTATAGTTCGGTCTCCACCCGGTAAATGTATAGCCGGTACGAGTCGGAGATGCCGGCGGTGTTGCATCCTTACCACTGGCAACGGTCTGTGTATCTAAGATATCGCCGTTATAGTCCGCAAAGATGACGGTAAAGGTATCGCCAAGTGGTTCAAATCTCAGATTACTAAAGCGCTTTGCATATCTCTCTACAGCACTGTTTTTATAGCTCTTCAATGTTGCTGAACCGGTATTTAAAAAGGCTGTATCATCGATATCTACTTCCTTACCCGGTATCGTTACTTCAATACCATCGAAGCACTCTGAAAATGCAAATTCTCCGATATCGGTGACTGTATCTGGCAGATAAACCGTTCTCAGATTGTCACACTCCAGGAAACAATTATCCGGTATTGATGTCAGATCGGAAGAAGAAGAAAGATCTACGCTCTTGATATAGTCACAGTTCTGGAATGCCCTTGGGTTGATATAGTCGATTGCGGCAGTCTCATCAGATGTAATATACTGATCTTCCACACTTGCTGAGCCTCTGCTCGGAAGTACTTCCTCCAAGGTTACGATTTCCTTGTTGTCAGCGTCTATATAGGAACTGAATATAATGCCCTTTTCACACCAGTAAAATGGATTGTCGATCGTTCCCGGATTGGTTTCAGCATTAAATACAACATTGTCAATGCTGGTAGAATCATAAAACGGTAATGTTCCTATGTCAGTTATGTCTGCATTAAAATAAACATTTTTAAGTGGCGATTTTTCAGAACTGCTTGTTGCAGTTTCATAATTATAGGCAAAAGCGCCTGTATCAAAGCCTCCCGTGCCACCTGCCACGGTCGGC
>CAYRJT010000257.1:0-4050 GCA_964424675.1 uncultured Lachnospiraceae bacterium | reverse complement strand
GAAAATACAAAGGCTCTCCACCTGCACAGGCTATATCATTTACACACATTGCCACGCAGTCAATTCCAATTGTATCATGCTTGTCCATCAGAAACGCCAATTTCAGCTTTGTACCGACTCCGTCTGTTCCTGAAACCAGTGTCGGATTTTCCATGTCCTTAAAATTCTTTAATGAAAAGGCTCCTGAGAATCCTCCCAGTCCACCAAGCACCTCCGGTCTCATGGTGCCCTTTACATGCTCTTTCATTAATTCTACGGCCTTGTAGCCGGCCTCAATATCCACTCCTGCACTCTTGTAATCCATCTCATCTCTCCTCTACATCTGTTTCAGATACTCTTTGTATCCGATTTTATTTAATTGATCAGCTTTCTTTTCAACTGCTGTTTTCAAGCTTTCTGTATAATTCTTCAGTCGTCCGAGCAACGCTTCGTCCGATACTGCTAATATCTTCGCTGCGAGAATTCCCGCATTGGCACCTCCGTTGATGGCAACCGTAGCAACCGGAATTCCGGAGGGCATTTGTACGATCGAATATAAGGAATCTCTTCCTCCAAGAGAAGATGTATGCATCGGTATTCCAATGACCGGCATCGGAAAAATTGCCGCACACATACCCGGCAGATGTGCTGCCATACCTGCACCCGCTATGATGACCTTAAAGCCTTTTGCCTCTGCGCTCTTAGCATACTCGAAAAATACATCCGGTTCTCTGTGCGCTGAGATAATCGTCATCTCATAATCCACGCCTAACTGCTCCAATATGTCTGCTGCCTTGCTCATAACCGGCATATCGGAATCGCTTCCCATTACAATACCTACTTTTGCCATTCTTCTGCTCCTTTTTTGCTTTGCTTCATCATCAATACTGTTTTAATATACTAAAGATACATGATTCCCGTCAATGAAAATCCAGCATTTCATTCAGTTGTGCACAAATATCCGGTATAAACCTTCCGTTGCGGATCAACTCAATTTCTTTACCATCAGCTCTGACTGCCGTCAGCTCTCCCAGTTCTTCATATGGGATGGTGATATCTGTATGGCACTGGTCGTATGCCTTGCTGATATCCGTTTTCCGCAGGATGGATTTTTCATTATCTCTGGCGATGATTTCCTTACCGTCAGGATTGTAGACTTTTACGTCTTCACTATGACTGTAGCAGGTATCACCGACAGCAAAATGCGGACCGGTTTTTTCTGCAATCAATGTCGGCAGGCGATCCTCTATCCCATACTGCTTTGCCATGTGATAAGCAGTTGTATTGGTTCCGATTGCAAATTCTCCCATCGCCAGCGTCTCATGATGATATAAGATATGATCCTTGATCAGCTTCCTGTTTTCCGCCTCATCCGGATAATTGGTACAGCTGTAGCCGGTTACATATCCGTCTGTAAAGATCAGTTCCAGATTCTCATAGCGCAGCTCCTCCAGATAGGACTCCTTGACATGCAGTACACCTGTCGTACCCTTCAGTACAGGAGAGGTAAAGACTTCCCCTACAGGAATATTGACATCTGCAACGCAATTTTCAAATACAGTCTCCTTTTCAGGATTCTGAAGAGGGTAAAGAGCAACCTGCAGATCTGTATGATTACCATTCATGCCCTTAATCCTTACAAAAGCAGCTGTATCCAGCAGATCAATCAGTCCCTGCTGCATGAGCTGATAACACTTATAATCTAATGTATTGACCGAAACAGTCGCATCAAAGATCTCCTTGAACTGATCTCCGATTTCAGGAATCGGAAAAGCTATGATCGTAAAGCTTCTCTCGTCGCCTCTGATATAGTGGTTGACGATTTCACCTGCCTTAACAGAGTAAGTCACTGCATATTTCTGCTGACGTTCGGACAGTCTCAGATTCTCTTCCTTCACAGCAGGTGTAAACGGAGCTTCCCCGAATGTCTCGATGCAGGCAGGGCCTGCATGCACTGCTGCCCATTCCTGATATTCCTCATAGGCTGTTTTTAGTGCTCCGATACGACGGTTCACAAAATCCTTATCCAGATAAATTGCCTCATCCTCACTATGATCATAGTCATACTGCTTATTTGCAACAGCACCATAATAGCCGATCTTTAGTTGACCCTTACGGTCAATGTTATGTGTGCCGGCACGATAAATAGTTGGTTTCAGCCCCATCTTCTCAAAATTAGCAATCGCAGCGTGTACCATCCTTTCAAATCCAAGACGATACCGGATATTCACAACCTTCTTTTTGGTCAGATCCCGTCCACTGTTGACAAAACCCAGCCGGTATCCTTCTGTATATACATCTGCCAGTCTCTGAATGTCCTCCTCAGACATGGCATTCAGGTATTCTGCTGTCTTGATTTCATTATCTGACACATACTCTCCAAACAGATACAGATAACGCAGATCACTCAAATCAGAATACATGATCAGTGAGGTGGCAAAATCCTCCGGAACAGCCTCCAGCTGGCTCCTGATTCTTCTGGTGACACTGATGTCACAATAGTCGCTGATGAACCAATAGAGCGTATTTCGCACATCCTCAGACTGAGGTGCTGCTCCATCTTCATGATATCCTTCCTCGAACATATTGTAGATCTCGATCAACAGCTCCTGATAAATGGTCATGAACTCCGTCTGCTGTTCAAATGCATCCGGTATCATCCCTCTGATCTCCGCATACAGGAAAGACAAATAGGAGCCATACTCTCCCAGCTGTGCAGCTGCATATACAGGATTTGCATAACTTTTATCGTACTGATCCGGAAGAATATCTGCATAAAGCTCCTGATTGATCTCCTGCAGCTCCACCAAAGTCAGTTCCTTATATTTTCCTGCGCGAACCAGCTCGTACACATGATTGATCAGCAACACAAAAGAAGCCACTCTCCTAAAATAAGATAAATATGGCTCCTTTGTAGTCTCTTCTGCTATACACTGTCTGATTCTTTCAATTGAAAGTTCATAACGTTCCATGAAAAGCTCCTTATATTACACATTCAGTCCATAAACACCTATGACTATGATATAAGCCCAGGCAAATACAGCCAGTCCGTTTAAAATAACACCCATGCGAGGAAAAAGCATATAGGAATCGTATTCCTTCGTACTCAGCAGTCCGACAATGAATCCGAGTACGCAGGACATCATGCCTACCAGTCCCACACCGCCCATTCTGAGTGGAGTTGCACCTCTGTTCAGAAAGGACACAATAACAGCTGCGACCAGACCGGTCAATGAAGTTGCCCCTAATATAACAGATATAATTCCGTTTCTGGAATGCTTTCTGGATGTAAACATAAAGCTTTTTCTAGGCATTGATATTTTCCTCAGCTATGACCATCGTTTTATTTTGTCCCATATGTTTGATAATACTCATCAATAGCAGCTTTTAAAGTATCATCAATATAAATCCTGCCCTGATACGGGCAGTTATACAAGTGCTCTACAACCTCCTGCATGGTTACAATAGCACCCGTTTTGAATCCGTAAAGCTCTTCAATCTCTGAGAGTGCGCTCTTTTCTCCCTTGCCCTTTTCCATGCGGTTCAGAGAAACCATCAGTCCGACGATTTCTACCTTACCCTGTGCCTGAATAATTGGAAAAGTCTCTTCAATCGACTTGCCGGAGGTGGTGACGTCCTCGATGATGACAACTCTGTCTCCATCCTGAATCGGAGAGCCAAGCAGGATTCCGGTGTCTCCATGATCCTTGACTTCCTTCCGGTTAGAACAATATCTGATTTCCTTACCATAGAGATTATGAAATGCAATGGTGGTTGCCACACTTAAAGGAATTCCCTTATAGGCCGGTCCAAACAGCACATCGAAATCATCCCCATAGCAGTCATGAATCGCCTTTGCGTAATATTCGCCCAGTCTGCACAGCTGTGAGCCGGTCACATAAGAACCTGCATTCATAAAGAAGGGAGACTTTCTTCCGCTCTTTAACGTAAATTCTCCGAATTTCAGTACGTTTGAATCTACCATAAACTCTATAAATTCCTTCTTATATGCTTCCATTTTATCTTAAAACCTCCTGTTTATAAGGCTTTCACGCCTTTATTATTGTCTCA
>CAYRJT010000256.1:0-4071 GCA_964424675.1 uncultured Lachnospiraceae bacterium | reverse complement strand
CGTTGAGACGGTGGTTCTTCTTTCCCAATAAAATGCAGATGATTATATTGAGATTGATTTGGACTTGGATGAACTGGATGCGACGAGTGCAGAGACAAAAGCAACTTATAATCAGATTCAGCAGTATGTGTTAAAAGAGACTGGAATTATGGTATCGAATCTTTATATTGCACAGGTAAAGAAGAAGTGTGGAATTGATGTAGGCGAGAGCTTCAATAAGCCGAAGTCAGAGAATGCAAGGCAGCCGAAGTGTCCGGCGGATAAAGAAAAGGCGATTAAGGATGCGTTGGTGCATTTTGGGATGATTTAGGTTCTTTGGGTGCAGGGAGGATGAATTTTCTGCTCAACAGATGGTCCACGTTTTACTTTGCAAAACAAGGAGAATTACAATACCTGGTATAATGAGCAATGGAGATTGTATGAACAGCAGACGGTGCAGAGAGATATTAAGACGAAAAGCAGGTAACAGGTAATAAAAAAGGAGTCCACGCATGAGCTCCTTACATATTTTTGAAAATGAATAACGAAACGGTCCCCGCAGGAACCGCCCGGGTTACAGGCTTCTCAAGTTTCCGTAACTCATTCTTTAACAAAGTATAGGGTACTCACTGAGCCGTGTCAAGAATCAGCAATAAAAAACAGGTATTGTGACTATTTTGAGACAGTTAATTTAAGCCCGAGTGGACGCATTATTTTAATAAGTGTGTCTAACTTAGGAGTGGTTGTGTGTGCTTCAATTCTTGCAACTGAGGATTGAGGAATTCCACAGGTTGCTGCGAGGTCACGCTGGCTCATACCCAATTCAGTTCGCTTTTTGATAACAGCACTGATAATAGCAGCCTGTTCTTCAATGTCTTCAAGGTCTTTTCCAGCAACAGGGTCAACAGTTTTTACATGATCTTTATAGTCATTCCATGTTTTCATAAGTTCAAATCCTCCTTTCGAGATAGGTAGTCGCTGCGTTCTGCTTTTGCTTTGTCAATTTCGCGACGAGGTGTTTTCTGTGATTTTTTATGAAAAGTATGAAGTAGGATGAAGGAATCATCGCTGCAGTAAAAGTAAAAAATACGGTTATTACCTGGTCGAAGTTCCCAAATATCTTCATCTATATGTTTCGTAATATTGTTGGGTAGCCGAGTTCCATTATCCTGTAATAGCTGGATATAAAGTTCTGCTTGGTTATATTGTATGCGTGCATCTTTGTTTGTAGTGGACTTCTGTCGGAGATTCTCAAGAAAGTCCCATATTTCAGAATCGCCATTTGCATCTTCATAGAATATGATGTTATATGCCATAGTATCTCCAATCTTCAGGTATCATATCCTGACTAAATGATAGCATAAACGCTATCACAAATCAATGGTTAATTTGTTCATTAGGCAGTTGTTTTCATTGGTAATGCGGGACCAGTCAGTAATACTGGTTTAGTTGTCGTCAACAACCTCTGCAACTGTTCTTTGCAGAGTATAACATCCTCATGCTCAGATCCTAGCAAATTTTCCAATGTGTTTATTGCCTTGTCATAATATATAAGTGCTTCTTTTGCCTTATTAACACTGGTAAGTATAGCAGCAGCTAGGTTCTGAGAAATATAACCTTAGGGCTGCATGATAAAGTAAACGTGATAAGCGTGTCCAAACTCAATTCTAAGGAGAAGATATAATCATTTCTTAGAATTGGGGTACATACGATTGATGGGGGTGAATGGAATGGATAATCGAAAACACATGGGAAAGAATAAAGATGGAGTAATCTTCCCGATTGCTTCAAATCTTTCCGAAATGAGTGACAGCTATTTGCAATTTATAGAAGAAATCAAAAATGAAATTCAGAAGCAACGGCTGTCTGTTGTACTGAGTGCAAATTCCAGTATGATTTGCCTTAATTGGAATATAGGAAAATCAATTTTGCAAAAACAGCAGGAAGAAGGCTGGAGTGCAAAGGTTATTGACCGCATGGCAAAGGGCTTGAAGGACACATTTCCAGAAATGTCCGGATTTTCATCGAGAAACATAAAATATATGAGGAAATTGGCGCTGTGTTGGCCGGACTATGAAATAGTGCAACGGGTCATTGCACAAATTCCGTGGCGGAGTAATGCAAGCTCATTTGGAAGTAGGAGGACAGGATTTTTATATTGATCTTCTATTCTATCACTTGAAATTACGTTGCTATGTTGTGATAGAGTTAAAAGCCTGTGATTTTGAACCGGGATTCATTAGCCAATTAAATATGTATCAGAATGTCGTCAAGTGATATTTTACGTCACCATCAAATCTTCATATGTACATTGGGTATGCATATTTAGTTCCAAAATCAAGACTACAGTCACCGCTGACCCACCATCAATTTTCCACACTATTTTTCGCTTGATTGCTGGCTTCCATCTTGCTCCTGGCCTTTTCCCTTTGAACCTCGCTAATTGTTCTTGACTTACGGTAATTGAAGTATGATTTTGGCATGGAATAGGTCTTAGATATTTCTGCCTGCTCCACCAACGGATACTGCTCTGGATATTCAGCCACAAGCCCTCATGACTGCCTTATCTGCGGTGTAAACACTTGCGGTCTATTCTCCTGCATTATAGTTTACTATAGCTGCCATGCTACCCTATATTGGACAATGGAATCCCTGCAACTTAAGAACAGCTTCCAAAGAAACAAGATTACTTCATTTCTTTGGAAGCTGATTCAACAATATCCATACTAACTTGTCCAAAATAAGACGAACCTACATCTGTATGTCTTTCTTTTGGAATTTTTATTCGTTTCTGGCACTTTACTTGTCCAAATAATTTTGAATTTCCTTATTTCATACTATCTGTACGTAAATATCATGATTGGATATACTTCTGAACTGCTTTTTCTCTTTTGCATCTTCCCATAACATATTATCTGTCTTTCAATAGAACAGAATATTTTTTTAATCCTGAAAACGACTAAAGTAAGATTTGGTTTCTGCGACAACTACACCACTTAATGCCACAAGTGCAATCAGGTTAGGAATTGCCATCAGTCCGTTAAAGATGTCGGCAATTGTCCAGACTGCAGAGACTGTCATGAATGGTCCGATGAATACACAGAAGATGTACAGCCAACGATATCCCTTTACCAGTTTCTGATTACCGTGAGATAAATATTCCAGGCATTTCTCTGAATAGTAATCCCAGCCAAGAATCGTTGTAAAAGCAAAGAATACCAGACATACCATCAGGACAAAGGAAGCAGCAACAGCTGGGAACGGTAATCCGAGCTGGAAGGCTTTGGTCGTCACTGCAACACCTTCAAGTCCCATATCCCAGGAACCGGTAATGACAATCGCTAGACCGGTCATAGTACAGATGACGATGGTGTCAATGATAGTTCCCATCATGGAAATAAGACCCTGACGAACCGGTTCATCTGTAGTAGCGGCAGCGGCAGCAATCGGAGCACTTCCCAGACCGGCTTCATTAGAGAAAATACCGCGGGAAACACCACGCTTCATACTGATGAACATAGACCCAATGATACCACCGGTAAAGGCAGAGGGGTTAAATGCTCCTTTGAAGATGGAGCCGAATACTGATGGAATATATTGATAGTGAATAATCACAACACCAAGTGCCAGAACAACATAGAGGACAGCCATAAATGGAACCAGCTTTTCTGTTACTTTTCCAATACGTTTAATACCGCCAAGCAGCACCATTCCAACAAGAACTGTGATGATAATACCTATGACCAGATTGACTGTACCGAGGCTGCTGTCAGAGACCAGCTGATAGTTGAGCAGCGCAGAATCAATGGCAGCTGTAATAGTATTGACCTGTGTGGCATTACCAGTTCCGAAAACTGTGAGCACACCCAGAGCAGAAAACAGAATCGCAAGCCATTTCCATTTGTCACCAAGTCCGTTCTTAATATAGTACATGGGACCGCCTACCCAGTCCCCATGTTTGTTTTTCTCACGAAAATGTACGGCAAGTGTCACCTCGGAAAATTTCGTACACATACCTAAAATTGCTGATATCCACATCCAGAAAACCGCACCGGGACCACCAATGGCAATGGCACCGGCAACACCGGCAAT
>CAYRJT010000255.1:0-4078 GCA_964424675.1 uncultured Lachnospiraceae bacterium | reverse complement strand
TTCCAGATGAAAGTAGGTGATAAGCGTGATTAAAGTTCGTTCAGCCTGTAGATATCTTTTTTTAATCATAGCTTCCTTAATATCAGTATTTCCGCTCATATGGATGGCTATTTCAGCAACCAATACGAGTGTTGATGTCGTAGCAGGAAGGATGATACCGGGTACCTATCTGGTGCAGAACTTTAAGAATCTGCTGGCCAGTCAGGATGTCGCCGGTGCCATGATCAACTCGTTCAAGTACTCTGTGACATTGACGATACTGTCACTGGTCGTGTGCTCATTAGCCGGTTATGGATTTGAGATTTTCCATGACAGGGGAAAAGATACAGTCATGTCCATATTGCTGCTGGCCATGATGGTCCCCTTTGCTTCGACAATGATCCCTTTATTTCAAATGTTTTCAAAAGCACAGCTTCTGAATACGACAATGGGATTTATCCTGCCGACCATTTCTACGCCGTTTTTAATCATGCTGTTTCGTCAGAGTGCGCGCTCATTTCCACATGATATCATCGAGGCAGCCAGAATCGACGGGTTGAGCGAAGTGGGTATTTTCTTCAGAATGTTCTTTCCGACGATGCGGTCTACCTATGCGGCAGCCATGACGATCACCTTTATGAACGCATGGAATTCATACTTGTGGCCAAAGGTCATCATGCAGGACAATGCCAGTATTACAATGCCAATGTTAGTTGCAAATCTGAAAGAGGGTTATGTAACAGATTACGGGATGTTGATGTTGGCAGTATTGATGTGTACGATACCGACCATTATTATTTTCTTCTTATTACAGAAAAGCTTTGCAGAGGGTATTACAGGTGCTGTGAAGTAGGAGGATTTTATGCATATATTTGATTATAACAAGGTAAAGGATCCAAAATACTATTCGGATGGATGTCTGACACCTCATTCAGATCATCTGTATTTTTGTTCCATGGAGGAATATGAGAGCGGTCAGAGCAGAATGAAGAAAAGCCTGAATGGTCTGTGGAGGTTTTCTTATGCAGAGAACTATGAAAAGTCTGTAAAGGGCTTTGAAGCTGCTGATTATGACTGTAGGGACTGGGCTGAAATCAAGGTACCGGCGCACATTCAGATGGAGGGCTACGGGAGCCCTGCGTATGTCAATACGCAGTATCCGTGGGATGGACGCGAGAATATCACTCCAGGCGAGATTCCGGTTCACTTTAATCCGACAGCATCCTACGTGAAGTATTTCTCAGTACCGGATGCAATGAAGGGAAAGCCTGTATTTATATCCTTTCAGGGTGTAGAGAGTGCAATTGCACTTTGGTGCAACGGGCAGTTTATCGGTTACAGTGAGGACTCCTTTACGCCGGCTGAGTTTGAACTGACGGAGGTACTGACGGATGGTGAGAATAAACTCGCGGCGCAGGTATTTCAATGGTCGTCCGGCAGTTGGATGGAGGATCAGGACTTTTATCGGTTTTCCGGCATTTTCAGAGATGTGTATCTCTATACGGTTCCTAAGATTCATGTATACGATCTGAACGTGATACCGACTCTGAACGAACAGCTGAATGAGGGATCTGTAAAGGTAGATATGAAGTTTCAGAATCAGCCTGCAGGTCGTGCGTTACTGATGCTTTATCGTTGTGGACAGGAACAGGCTTCTACAGAGAAGAGATTGAATCTGCGGGAAGAGGCGGCCGAGCTGGATATTTCTGCACCTGAGCTTTGGAGCGCAGAGGATCCTGCTTTGTATGAATTACTGATTAAGGTTTATGATCAGAATAATCAATTGTGCGAAGTAATCAAACAGAATATCGGATTTAGAAAGTTTGAAATAAAAGACGGATTGATGTGCATCAATGGAAAGAGAATTGTATTCCATGGTACGAATCGTCATGAATTTTGTTGTGATTCCGGCAGAGTGATTTCTAGAGAAATCATCGAGCAGGATATCAGGATTATGAAACAAAATAATATGAATGCGCTGCGTACCAGTCATTATCCTAATCAATCATATTTATATGAGCTGTGTGATGAATATGGAATTTATGTAATTGATGAGACAAATTTAGAAACACATGGTTTATGGGATGCTTATCTATGTGGAAAAATCACATTAGATGAGATGGTACCAGGAGATAAGACTGACTGGCGTGGAGCAGCTCTTGCGCGTGCGGATGCGATGTACCAGCGTGATAAAAATCATCCGTCTGTTTTGATCTGGTCATGCGGTAATGAGTCTCTGGGCGGTAAGAATTTTTATGATATGTCAAATTATTTCCGTGAGCAGGATGCAACCCGGCTTGTTCATTATGAAGGGATCAAATCCGACAGACGTTACAATGATACGAGTGATATGGAAAGTCAGATGTATACACCAGTCGTTGAAATTGAAGAATTTCTCAAAAATGACAGGTCAAAACCGTTTATATGCTGTGAGTATATGCATTCTATGGGAAATGCAAACGGTGCTGTTCACAAATACATCGAATTGACTGAGCGGGAACCCTTGTTCCAGGGTGGTTTTATATGGGATTTCGTGGATCAGACGATTCGCAGAAAGGATCGCTACGGACAGGAAGAGTATACTTACGGCGGAGATTATGATGAGCATCCGTGTGATTATAATTTCTGCGGAAACGGTATTGTATACGGAGACAGACGCCTGTCACCAAAGATGCAGGAAATTAAGTATATCTATCAGAATCTGGTCATCAGTGTCAATGCGGATCAGATCACAGTCAAGAATAAAAATCTGTTTACGGCATCCTCGGATTTTTATTGCGTAGTTTCTCTCCACAGAGATGGCCGGATTGTGAAAAGTGAGAATATAGAAACTGACGTTGCACCTTTGACAACCGGAACATATCCGATGCCGTTTGTCAGGGAAACTGAAGCAGGAGAATATGTGATCACCGTATCTTTTCTATTAAAAGAGGATACTCCATGGGCAAAAAAGGGATATGAAGTTGCCTTTGGTCAGGGAATATATGAAGTAAAGGGTAGTGAGAGAAGCAAAGCAGGTCTGTTTGAGGTCGTAGAGGGAGTCTGCAATATAGGTGTCAGAGGAGAACACTTTGAGGTCCTTTTTGACAGAAGGAAGTATGGGTTAGTTTCCTATCGCTATGATGGAAAAGAAATGCTGAAAACAACCGTGCAGCCGAACTTCTGGAGAGCACCGGTAGATGATGATATCGGCAATCTGATGCCACTGCGATATGCTCAGTGGAAGATTGCATCAACCTATGCCAGCTGTTTTACACCGGAAAAGGGCAGAGAACCGGAAAATCCGGTACTTGAGGTTCAGAAAGACTGTACAGTCATCAGGTATACCTACTATATGCCGACCAGTCCGAGAAGCAGCTGTAACCTGACTTACACAGTCTATGGTGACGGAACGGTAGCAGCAAAACTGTCATACCAGCCAGTTCCGGGGCTTGGGGATATGCCGGAGTTTGGTATGATGTTCAAGATGTCAGCTGATTTTGACAATCTGGAATGGTACGGAAATGGTCCTGAGGAGACCTATTGCGACAGAGAAAAGGGAGCAAAGCTTGGTATTTACAGAAACAAGGTAAAGGACAACATGGCAGCCTACCTGATGCCGCAGGAATGTGGGAATAAAACAGAGGTCAGATATGCCAAGGTAACAGATGATGCGGGCAAGGGTCTTTTGTTTGAGGGAAACCGCATGAATTTTTCAGCACTTCCATATACACCGCATGAGCTGGAGAATGCGATGCATCCGAATGAACTGCCACAGGTTCATTACACTGTGATCAGAGCTTCTCTGAAGCAAATGGGAATTGCAGGAGATGATGCATGGGGTGCCAGAACACACGAGGAATATCTGCTGGATGTCAGCAAACCGCTGGAGTTTGAATTCAGCTTTCGGGGAATCGATTAACAGGATTAACAATAAGCCGGTATGTCAGAGATGATGTACCGGTTTTTTGACCTTTGTTTCTATTTATTATATAATGTTATGGGTGTCCTCAGACCATTTATCAGACCACAATAACCGAACAGGAGTATATGATATTGAATAGTGAATTTACACATTTTGATGCTGCAGGGAATGCAATTATGGTAGATGTGACGGATA
>CAYRJT010000254.1:0-4110 GCA_964424675.1 uncultured Lachnospiraceae bacterium | reverse complement strand
TCCGCCATTACCAAATGCGATTGTGTCAACGCCTTCGCCATCGAAGTACTCTTTCGCTTTCAGGACATCTTCCCATGTTGTCGGGAATGTATCGAATCCAGCGTCTTTCCACATCTGCTTGTCGTAGATAACAACTGTACATGTACCACCTGTTAATGCAGGAAGACCATAAGTCTTGTCAGCTGCCTTGAAAGGTGCAAAGTAAGCTTCGTTGTAATCAGCTGCGTAAGGAGACTGAGCGATGATGTCTGTCATATCCAAGATAAGACCCTGATCAGCCCAAGCCTTTGTATTCATACCCTGTAACAGGAATACGTCAGGAAGATCATCAGCTGCTGCTAATGTAGCGATCTGTGTCTTGTACTCATCGTTAGCAAGTACGTTCTGGTTCAGTGTGATACCAGCGTTAGCTGTTGTCCACTCGTCGATCATAGTACGGAATCCCATTGATCCGCCGTTGCCTTCTGCTTCTTCTGATGTTGAGAAGTGCATGAAGTCGATTTCACCTGTGTAAGCAAGGCCAGCTGCTGCGTCTGCTGCAGGAGCTTCTTCTGCTGCTGCGTCTTCTGCAGGTGCTGCTTCTTCTGCTGCGGGAGCTTCTGCTTCTGCTGCTGCGGGAGCTTCTGCTTCTGTCTTAGCGCCACAGCCTGCTAATAATGAAGCAACCATTGCTGTAGCTAAAACTACGCTTAATAACTTCTTTTTCATTTTCTTTCCTCCGTTTTAAATGAAATGATATAATAGTATCGTAGCCAATTTCGTAATTTACTTAAATGTTGTTAATTGTTACCTAACATGTTAAGAACTGCTATGTACAATTTGAACAATCAAGTCGTCTTACTTAATCGACTAAGTGTATTATACCACTAAACGTATCAAGGTTGCACCCCTATATAATAGTCACTATTTGCATTACTTATTAGACATTCTTCCAAAATTAACAGAATTGTAATGATTAATTAATACTACTTAAACAATTAATTGATTAACAAAGTACATAAAACATCCCGAAAATCTTAATCGTGTTCGTTAAGTTTCGGGATGTGTTTTACCGATCTATCTACTTAATTAATCATCTGGTGCTGTACTTCTTCATTCCTATCTCCACGCAGGTTGCTTCATACTCGTCAAAGTTTTCTCTAAGCTCTTCCACAGCCTCTTCCAGCTCTCGTTTGTGCTTATTACGATACTGTACGCTGAGTGTACTGCGGTAGTAGATCTTGATCAGCTCTCCATATTCCTTCAGCCTCTCATCTAACAGCGCATGCCCCAGTCGTCTGTACAGCTCCTCATTATCCGGCAGCAAAGCAATGTTGCACAGCATATAGGTTTCAGCTGATTTCTCCAACTCATTTTCAAAGTGATATACCTCTCCCAGTCCAAAGGCGGCAAGTGTATACAGGTTGCTGTTTGGCGCTTCCTCATTCAGTACATTCTTATAGTAAGGAAGTGCATCATGATGGCGTCCCAGATGTCTCAGCCGCTCGGCCTCTTCATAGTCAGACCGCACCACCTCGGTCACATAATATCTCATATCGCGCTGCATGATCGTGACCAGTGCCTGCTCCAGCGTAATCCGCTCACTGCAGTAATAGATCTCAAAGATCTCCTCCGGTATCAGGATCCGCAGATTGTAATAGGTCAGCTTCTGATTCAGCTTGCGCAGCAGTACCCGTTGCATATGCTCATCTGCATAGGGTGGGATCTCCTGCCATCTGCGAAAGACAGTATACACATACTTAATCAGCTCCGACTCCAGAGTCTCCTCCTCATATAACGGCAGTTCCTCCGGCATATACTGTTCCCACTCCTCGTAGCCCTCCACTGTATACAGTCCACGATCGGCAAAGGACATCCGAAGTGAATACTCATGTCCCAGAGCAATGATATCATCCCCCTCCAGCAGATACTTCTCACAGGAACGAAACTCCTCATCGATATAGTTCAGAGCCGTTTGGAAGAAATGGTTAAGTGGTTTGTTTAGTTCGTAAGCGATCATAGCATGCTCCTTAATCAATCGAGATTGAACATCTGTACACGTACCATGGAGGCTGTATCATCTCCGGCTACTGTCGTTACTTTATGTGTTTTTGAATTGGTCAGTGTCTGTGTCACTACTACAAACAGCCTGACCTGATTTTCATTCGGTTTCAGTACAGCTGACGACACATTGGTCTTATAGACGACACCGCTCTGGATATCTGTCGGCAGTCCTGCCACCTCTGTCGATGTTGTTGTATCATAATACCATAAATTCTGATCCATGGAAAGCTCTGAAACACGAATCGTCTCATCCTCGTACCGGATGGTCTCACCGCCATCCGGGTTCTCATAATACAGTTTTGCAGTCATATTCTGCGTTGTATTAATCGTTGATTGAACCAGACTGACACTTCTTGCGCAGAAATAAAGTTCCTCCGTTGCATCCAGCCGTCCTTGATTTTCCAATGCTTTCAGCTGACTGTCATATGATATGTAGATATTATCAATTTTACGGGAGCTTGTTTTATAGTTTTCATAAATTGTCACGTTTGGTGCATGTAAACCTGCACGATATGCTGCTATCAGTGTATTGATAAATAACTTAATCTCGTCATCACTGCCGACTGATACAAATCTGTCACCTGATTTTGTCATCACATTACTGTGTCCTACACCTGAGTAGGTAATATTTCCTTTGTTATAAATATAATAATTATTTCTAACATCATTCGGTGACATTGCATAACCGTCTTTTGAATCCTCTACACTTGAGCTGCCGCCAATACAATACCATACCACAATATCGCTCTCGCCATCTCCGTCATCATCTGCAGTCAGATCAAGCTGATAATATTGTCCGTGCGTCTTTGCTATAGGAAAGCTGCTGCTCAGTTTATATGGATATGACGTGAGCTGTCCGGTATTGACCTGAGTCACGAACTCATTATCATATTTCAGACCTCCTGTATCAATTCCTTTCAGATTTGTCTGTGTCGGAAATGCCTTTCCCATTCCGTCATCTCCGGTATAGCGATATTGATTCAAGGCATAATAAGTAAACCCTTGTACATCTCTTACCTGCGTTTTTCTCTGGTTCTTAGGCGTATATGCCTTTTCCTTCTTGTCTGTCATTCCCAGAATTCCATATCGATCCATACCTACTATGTTTCTGATTTTACTATTAAACTCATAACCCCAGTAGGCAACTCCTTTATAATCGTTTCCACCCTCTGTTAAACTAGTACGTCTATTATGGTTGTCATACGCATAAAACTTAGATGATGGTGCATTGATAAAAGATGTCGTATCATGTGTAAACAACACACTATGTCCTTTGGCTATATATTCCCGGATTGCGCTCATCGCCGTAGAATTTCCCTCTCCATAGCAATCTCCGAACCCGAGTACAAGCATATCATAGTCCTCAAGGAATGTCAGATACTCTGCCTGATTTGTTCCTTTCCCGTTATATTCTCCTGATGTGATTGTCGTAATATCCACATGAAATGGTACGAGGTCGCTCTTCAGCAGATCCTTGAAGGTTCCTTCTGCTTTGGAGGTTACATCCATATTCCAGGTTGATGTACCTGATGTATTGATCTGCAGCACCTTGATATTCTCTTTTGTATTTCTGATTTCGTAGAAGCCTCTAGTTCCCATGCGTCTGGATTCATTGCCATTCTGTGTGACCTTAAGCTGCCACGGAAGCACACCGGTATAAGCTTCCGACAACGGACAGCTCCCATAATATCTGACGCCTGTCTTTAATTGATACTTTCCATCTGCCTTGGGTGCTTCACTGCCATCTCCATTTCGGACCACAAAGTTCGTGAGCTGTTCTGTAGTCGTTGAAAACTTTCCATCTGCATTAATGTCTACAAACAGCTTGCAGTCAAATGTTGAATTGCTGTCTGCTGCTCCGTTATTGATTAGTTCAAACTCATATTCTGTATGATACAAACCATCATAGGTACTCTGCTGTATCACGTAGCAGTTATTAACCGAGTCCGCCGATTTTCCGTATAAAGTAATTCCCGGCTTGGACAGATTCAGATACCAGTTAAACAGCGCAGATGACAGATTTTCCAGTCGAAATACATTTCTTTTATCTTTGACTGCATTCATAAA
>CAYRJT010000253.1:0-4129 GCA_964424675.1 uncultured Lachnospiraceae bacterium | reverse complement strand
TAATTCTCGGTTGCTGCCTGAATCAGGTCAGTCTTGGTTTGTGGTCTTGGCATTTATCTTTCCTCCATTTTTTCCGTCATATAGAAATGACATGTTGTGTATGATTTGTTCCAGTTCTAAGCGCAGTTCCTGTGGCTCTAGAAGCTCTGCCTGATCTCCGAATGATAACAGCCAGCCAAACAGGCTATCCTTGTCTGAATAATCGACTGCAAGCAGCAGCCGTCCGTCTGCCTGTTTCGTATAACAGTCCGGGCCGTATTCCTCGACCAGCCGCCACTGCATTTCGGGTGCAAATAATGCTTTCACATCATAGTCGGAAGAGCCGGGCTGCAGCTTCTCCATGAGCTTTGTATAGTATCCGCCGCCATTCATGCTGTCAAGGCTTCTAAGCCCTGCAAGGATCCCCTGCATGTCCTTCTTGGTCAGTATCGTGCTGTCAATCTTCATGTGCGCTCCTTTCGATTATTACTATAGCTCATAAAACATGACATCGGATTGTCATGTTTATAATAACATATCTGTTATTTTCCTGCCAGTTTTTCTTCCAGACATCTCCTATTGCTCAAATGTTACGAAATTGTTACAATCTATTTGTACTTAGCTAAGGCAACCTGTCAAGATCAAGAGAGGCTCACTTGAAACCAGTATAAGGAGGTAACTCAATATGTGTTTTAGATTTTTTAGTAATTGCGGCGATCTGATGTCATTGCTGCGCAGCTGTTTCGGATGCTAAGGGGAGTATTCGGATAGATGGAATCAAAGAATGTGCCGGAGTATAGCCGGTTAAAAATAATAGGGCGCAGCTGCGCTCTATTATTTTTGTTTGCGCATCAGACTGCCGGGCAGTAAAATAAAAAGAAATGCAAAATAAAATGAACCGATTTTGATTTGTCCTGCTCTTATTAACAGATGCGCATCAAAAGAACCCAAAAGCGGGAGAAAGGAGACATTTACTTGGAAGACGAATTACAGCTGGTAGAAAGCATGAAGCAAGGTGACCGTGATGCTTTTGACCGGATCTATGAGAAGTACAGCAACCAGATTCTTCGGATGGCATACCTGATCATCGGCAATCGTGCAGACAGTGAGGATATTACACAGGAGACCTTTATCAAATGTTTCTTACACTGTCGGGAGCTAAAGAATAACGCAGGCTTTAAGGCGTGGCTGTATCAGATCTTAACACGGACTGCATGGAGCTATGGCAGGAAGACAGCAAAGGAGTATCCGGACGAAGAGATCGAACAGACGGCTGAACGGACAGACGGGATATCGGTGTTAGACATTGTTGTACATAAGGAACAGGCAGGCGAGTTATACAAAGCCATTTCGAGACTGGATATGAAATACCGTACCATGATTGTTTATTATTATTACAACCAGATGTCAACCAGGGAAATTGCCGCAGCCTGTAACTGTCTGGAGGGTACAGTGAAGTCAAGACTCTTTACAGCAAGGGGTCAGTTAAAAAAGCATTTGATGAAAGCAGAACAGGAGGTTAGTCAGTATGAAGAATCAGAGCAGTATGGATATGCAAATCAGCCGCGCACTGCACAATGAAAGTGACGAGGTCTTCGCATCCGAAGATTTGAAGAGACGAATCGACGAACAGCTTGACCGGCACGATGATGGTCTCAATATAGTCGACATAACATCCTCATCTGTGCATCAGGACAAGGAGAGGACTATGAAGAAATTAAGTAAGGGATGGATTGCAGCAGCAGCCGCGGCATTATGTATTTTGGTGCCGACTGGGGTATATGCGGCAGGACAGATTACAGGCTATGTATCATCAATCTCATTTGGCCATGATTATGGTTCTTATGCTGAGCTGGATCAGGCGAAGAAGGATCTGGGATTTGATTTTCAATCGGTTGAAAGCTTTTCCAACGGTTATACAATCCAGAAAATGGAGTCAGATGATACAGACAAGATGGATGACGCAGGCAATCGTTTCGGAACCTTCAGCGAGTGGTGGGGAACCTATACGAAGGAAGGCGACGAGAAGCTGTCACTGATCATTCATGAGGTGCAGCCGGAAGCCGCTGCTTATTTGGATGATTCTATGGAACAGAGGGAAATCAATGGTGTGACGGTTTCCTATAAACAGGATCATTATAAGTTTGTTCCAGAAGATTATGAGCTGACGGCTGAGGATGAGGCAAATATGGTAGCAGAACACTACTACATCTCTTATGGATCAGAAGAGGTAGAGGAGAATGATATCAAGTTCGCAACCTGGCAGAAGGATGGCATCTATTATTCACTCATGTATAGCGGCTCCATCATGGGAGCAGAGGATTTCTTCAAGATGGCAGAAGAGATTCTGCAGCAGTAAGAGTTAGGAAATTAGAACAATCAATTAAATTGAATACGTTTTCTTTCAGAAAAACAGCATGAACGGTTATTCAGATCATGCTGTTTTTCATGTTTTAATCCTGCTCGACGGCAGTCATTCTGACACGTTCAATTGCATTTGCAACGGGTGGAAGAGCAAGTAGTATGATTGTGACGATACCCTCTGCATAGATGTAAGCACCATTGTAAACCATTGTATAGGCAATCGCATTCCAACCATCCCATGCATATTCACTCCAGAAGATGTAGCCGGAGAGACTTGTGAAAATCCAACGTCCGGTGATACTGACAATATAGCCAATCAGCAGACCATGCTTTTTCTTGCGAAAGAAGCCGGTCAGTCCGAGACAGCCAAAGGCAAGAAAGTAATCCAGGACTACCTGCATCGGATAATAGATAATAGGTTCTAAAAGCAGCTGCAGAACACCGAATCCTATAGCAGTACAGAGTCCTGTAGTGGGTCCGTAAAAATAGCCAATCAGACAGATGAAAAGCATAGAGAGGAGAGTGACAGAGCCGCCGAAAGGAAATTCAAATACCTTGATGAGGGACGTTACAGCTCCGAGTGCCAGTGCGACACCGCAGAAAGCCAGACGGCGCACGTAGAAATGATTTGATTTTGACATAAAAAAATCCTCCTTTGTGAAATGGGAGGGTCAGCCTTAAAAACTGCTTGCCTACGCCGGTATTATCCGGTTCAGGTCATGAGGGTTAGCCACCAAAGGTGACAATCTCAGCAAAAAAAGCTCCCCTAGCATTACATGAATGTGTTATACTATCTGCGTGAGTAAAACAGGAATGACTGTCTTACCCTTGCTTCATGCACAACTATATATGGAATTGATATGGATGTCAAGATATGTTTTATTCTTTTTTAATCGGCTGCTTCATGGTTGCAATTTTCTAAAGGAAGAAATGGTACAAAAGCATTTTTTGAAGCTGAAAGTAAGAAACTAAAAAGGATGGAACAAGAAACTGGGTGTAAAAGTAAAAAGACGAGAAAACAAGGGGTTTAGCAAGCTGGCAAATATTTTTTTGGACAAGGAATGCGATGTAAGGTGATAAAAATTCCAAAAGCACTGGAAGACAACAATGATGAAGCGTCAAATGGACAAGTAAGCTTCTCAAAGCATGATAAGCATTCCAAAATACCTATAAAGCGCAAGCTTTTTGGAACTTCAATCAACAATAATCAAGGTTTCATGTCCAAAATGGGCAAATTAATAAATATAAATCTGTGAATTGGAATGTTAAGCGAGATTCAAGCCCTCACTTGTCCAAAACACAAAATGTTGACCTAATGTGAAAGCGAGCTGAGAGCAGAAAATAGGCAAGTCAGAAACAAAGATGAAGCGAGCTAAGAACAGAAAATAAGCAAGTCAGAAACAAAGATGAAGCGAGCTAAGAACAGAAAATAGGCAAGTCAGAAACAAAGATGAAGTGAGCTAAGAGCAGAAAAGAAGCAAGCCAGAAACAGAGACGAAGCAAACCAGAGGCAGAGAAGAGGAGAATGAAGTTTTATGAGAATCGGAATGGGATATGATGTACACAGACTGACAGAGAATCGTGACCTCATCATGGGTGGCGTGAAGATACCGTATGAAAAGGGATTGTTGGGACACTCAGATGCAGACGTGGTCGTACATGCAATTATGGATGCCCTGCTTGGCGCATCTGCACTTGGCGATATCGGAAAGCATTTTCCAGATACAGATCCGCAGTACAAGGGTATCTCCAGCATTACATTACTGGAACATGTAGGAGAGCTTCT
>CAYRJT010000252.1:0-4137 GCA_964424675.1 uncultured Lachnospiraceae bacterium | reverse complement strand
TCTCTGCTGTCTTCAAAGCTTCGTCTATTATCTCTCTTGCCTTCTGCTCTGCATTGCCGATTTTTGCATCGTCTGCCTTTTTACGAGCATTGGTAGTAACAAAGAAAGTAATAGGAGCAACTGTGAATAACGTGGCCACAACAGCGATAATAACACTGATTGGCACAGGAGCACCTCCTTATTTAATTTTCATTGTACTTTATCAATATAGAATGTATGTAATGAATTACAATAGCACATCCTAACTTGCGATTTTACAACAGTTAAATTTTATACTGTTTTCTAAGTTATGTCAAGCACTATCGAGAAAATCAACACCAAAATCAACACCAAATCAGCACCAAAATCAGCACATGCAGGCACATACAAAGCAAAACCCGAAATCAGATCTAATCAGTAAAATCCGCTCTGTATTGCTCCCATGCCTGCTCTATCCGTTCAAAGGAAAATCCTTTTCGATAAAGATAGCCAAATAATTTTTGCTTCTCTTCATAGGAAATCGTCTGGGGTTCCCTGCATCGCTTCCGCATCAGTCTGATCATCAAATCAGTCTCATCTGTTTCTGATGAAGATAAAGCTTCCTCTATAATATCCTTTCGGATCCCACGCTGCAGCAATGTCTGTTTGATCTCGTTTTTACTTGAGGTTGCACTTTTATAATGTATATAATTCTGTGCATATCGCTCATCGTCAATATAATGATAGCTCATCACATAAGCAATGGCAGCATCAATAGCCTCCTGCGGATACAGATTATCCTTCAGCCTGCGTCGTACGTCTGCTTCCGTACGGTCGTTCTTTTCTAACAGATGCATCGCGCGCAGCTTTGCACGCTTTGTCAGCACCTGATCAACCAGTTCATGATACAGCTCTGCTGTCAACGGCATTCCTTTTTTGATACCGTAACGACGCAGTTCGCCCTTATATAGTACAAAGGCGAACTCGTCATTGATAAAAATCTTATATTTACTTTTATGATATTCTTCTATTGCAGTAACGACTGATTCCATACGCTCATCTCATTCATAATGCACGATGCATTATGCTGTTGGCTCAGATGCTTTTGATGTCTTTTTGCCTTCTGCAGCATCCTTAGCCGTGCCCTTCTTTTCCTGCTCATCATTCTTTCCGGCTCCATCGAGGCCAAAGTGTGCACGTACCTTTGCTTCTATCTCTGCACACATTTCCGGATTTTCTTTCAGATACTGTTTTGTATTCTCACGTCCCTGTCCGATTTTCTGACCATTATACGCATACCATGCGCCACTCTTATTCACAATATCCACCTCGGCAGCGAGATCTACGATATCTCCTATCGTGGAGATACCCTGACCGAACATAATATCAAACTCTGCCTCTTTAAAAGGAGGAGCAATTTTGTTCTTCACAATCTTGACACGGGTGCGGTTACCAATCACTTCACCACCCTGTTTCAAAGACTCTATTCTCCTGACATCCATACGTACAGATGCATAAAACTTCAGAGCGCGTCCACCGGTTGTGGTCTCTGGATTGCCAAACATCACACCGATTTTTTCACGCAGCTGATTGATAAAAATAACCGTACAATTAGACTTGCTCATGACACCGGTCAGCTTTCTGAGTGCCTGAGACATCAGTCTGGCCTGCAGTCCCATATGGCTGTCGCCCATCTCACCGTCTATTTCCGCCTTCGGTACCAGTGCTGCAACAGAATCGACTACTACGATGTCTACAGCTCCTGAACGTACCATGGTCTCAGTAATCTCCATTGCCTGCTCACCGTTATCCGGCTGTGAAATATATAAATTATCTATATCAACACCAATATTCTTGGCATAGACAGGATCCAGTGCATGCTCTGCATCAATAAATCCTGCAATACCGCCTCTCTTCTGCACCTCAGCAATCATATGTAGTGTTACGGTTGTCTTACCACTTGATTCAGGTCCGTATATTTCAATGACTCTTCCCTTCGGAATACCGCCCAGACCCAGTGCCACATCAAGGCTAAGGGAACCAGTTGGTGTTGTTTCTACATTCATATTGGCTCTTGAATCACCCAGCTTCATGACTGACCCTTTTCCAAACTGCTTTTCAATCTGTGCAAGCGCCGCATCCAGCGCTTTCATCTTATCATCTTTTTCCATTTGATTTCTCCTTCTCATCAAGAACGTTTGTTCTTTTATTATAATAAAACGTTTGTTCGGTTTTGTCAATCTATTTTATTAAGACTTTTGACAAACCTTATTTTCCCTGCATCAATAGAATAGCAGATATGCTGTCCAATAATATTCCCACTATAAACAATATGATAAAGCATTGAAGACGCTGGCTGATATGCCGGAATTTTTGAAATGTTACTACCCACTTCAAAATAATAGCACAGTTGTCTCAGATTCGCAATAGACCACTGTGCTATATCATTCCGCTGTCTTCAAGACAGTTTATTTTTCTTTTTTACCGAATGTAATCTCGCTGAAATACTCCAGTACACACAAACGCATCAGTGTTAATGCAGAGGATACTGTATTCTCACGGATTTTGGCACGGTTTCCGCTGAAATGATACTCCCTGACTGTCACTTTTCCGCACACATTACATGCAATATATACCAATCCGACAGGTTTTTCCTCTGTACCGCCATCCGGTCCGGCAATTCCTGTCACTGCCACACATACATCGGATTTGGTGAAGAAGCATCCGCCCTTGGCCATTTCCTTGGCAACCTGTTCGCTGACTGCCCCATATTTCGTAAGTGTTCCCTTTTTCACGCCCAGACGATTCCGTTTTGCCTTATTGGAATAGGTGATCATACCCTCTTTAAAGACTTCGGATACACCGGGAACATTTACCAGTCTGGCTGCCAGCATACCACCAGTACAGGACTCTGCTGTACAGAAGGTCAGATGATTCTTATCTAACAGATCTACCACAGCCTCCTCCAGTGTCACATCCGGATTGGTTGTATAGATATAGGAACCGATACGACTCTTCAATTCCTTCACGACAGGCTTTGTCAGCTTTTTGGCTTCTTTATCATTCTCAGCCATTGCTGTCACACGCAGATGTACTTCCCCCGTTTTGGCATAAGGTGCCAGAGTCGGATTGTCATTCTCCATCAGATCCTTTACCATATCCTCGACCTGGCTCTCGCCCATACCACAGATCTTTACGACCTGTGAACTGATCGTATCCGGAGTCTTACGGTTCAGATAGTCATAGACATCCTTTTTAAACATCGGAAGCAGTTCGTTAGGAGGCCCCGGCAATAAGATAACGGTCTTTTCTCCCTCTTCCATGATGATACCCGGTGCTGTACCGTTATCATTATACAGGATAATGGCTCCTTCCGGTATCAGTGCCTGTTTCCAGTTATTATCCGTCAATGGTAATCCGCGTTTTTCAAAAAAATTCTTGATGCTCTCCTTCTGCTTTTCATCCATATACATTGATTTTCCAAGTACCTTTGCTGCGACCTCTTTGGTCAGGTCATCTCCGGTGGGCCCCAGTCCGCCTGACAGGATAATGACATCAGAACGCTTCAAGGCAGTATGAAGTGTCTCTGCGAGACGCTCCTCATTATCTCCTACCGTCGTCTGGTAAAAGCAGGACAATCCCAGATAAGCGCACTGTTCTGCCAGAAATGCAGCATTTGTGTTTACAATATTGCCTAATAATATTTCTGTTCCGACTGAAATCAATTCAACAACCATTTTGTCACTCCTCTTTTGCGCTGAGCACACCTTTGTTTTTAATCAGGTAATCGATCAGCGATACGACCGTAAGTACCAGCGCAATCCATATCATCACGGTAGTCATCGCCTGTACGGCATTGATTTGAATATCTGCAATCAATAATATAATCATCAGCATTTGAAAGACCGTTTTGAACTTTCCCCAGTAGCTGGCAGCAATCACCACACCATTATCTGATGCGATCAGGCGGAATCCACTGATGATGAACTCTCTGCTGATAATGATAATGACCATCCATGCTGCGAGCCTATCCATTTCCACCAGACAGATCATGGCAGAGCATACCAGAAGCTTATCTGCCAGCGGATCCATGAATTTTCCGAAATTGGTAACCAGATGATTCTTTCTTGCCAGATAGCCATCCAGCCAGTCAGTCATACTTGCTAATATAAAGATTGC
>CAYRJT010000251.1:0-4140 GCA_964424675.1 uncultured Lachnospiraceae bacterium | reverse complement strand
ATACTGCCATCAAGATTGAAACAACGGAAAAAAATGATAAAGTGTTTGTCTCTGTGAAGGATTCAGGTATTGGGATACCAAGAGAAAGTCTGAAAATGATATTTGACCGTTTCTATAAAACGGATTTGTCCAGAGGTAAGGATAAGAAGGGAACAGGCCTCGGACTCTCTATCACAAAAGAGATCATCAATGCACACCATGAAAATATCAATGTAATCAGTACTGTCGGAGTCGGTACAGAATTTATCTTTACACTTCCCAAATCCAAAGGCTTTGAATCATGATATCAGCTTTTTCGAGTACATTTGTATACAACAAAGCCGATTGTACTGCCCACCATGTTTAGGATGATATCATCAATATCGCAAAAGCCAAGACATGTAATATATTGAAATAATTCAATGAAAACAGTAATTGCAAGACAAACTCCCATCGTCTTAAAAAACCGTTTTCTCTCTGGATATGCAATTGGGATCAGAAATCCGACCGGAATAAACAATAACAGATTTGCTAATATATTTGTTGATGCATAGCTCTTATCAAAATGTTTCAGGTATGGCCGAATCGTAGTCAGTGGCTTCAGATTCAGGTTTCTCTCACCAGCTTCTTTGGCCGATGATATGATATTCCAGCGCTCTATCACTGTAGACATATTATTTCCGGTAAACTTAACCGCAACCACCAGAAATAAGAAAATCATATAGACAAAAAATATTATTTTCATAATATTTTTCTTGTTTGCTCTTTTACTCATACTTTCCCCTGCTGTCCCCTGTTTTATTCTTTTATAAAATTATTCCTTCCAATGAAGTCTATGCAGCTGCCCCTCTAACTGCATTTTATGAAAATCTGTCTGTCTTAATGCTTCATATAATACAATGGCTACAGAATTGGACAGATTCAATGAGCGTATCTGTTCCAGCATCGGAATCCTGATACAGTTCTCCTCATTTTCCACCAGTATCTCCTCAGGTATTCCTGCACTTTCTTTTCCAAACATGATGTAGCAGTCTTCATCATATTCAACATCCGTATATACTTGTTTTGCTTTGGTTGTCGCCATAAAAACCTTTGCATTCGGATTCTTTTCCAGGAACTCCGCATAATTCATATATCCGGTTACATCCAGATGTTCCCAGTAGTCCATTCCCGCTCTCTTGATTGTTTTATCATTCAGTAAAAAACCAAGTGGCTCAATCAGATGCAGTTTTGTCCCCGTAGCAACACAAGTCCGGCCAATATTTCCTGTATTGGCCGGAATCTCGGGCTGAAATAATACAATGTTCATTATTTCTCATTCCTTAACTTTGTAATAAAGTGATCAATTCTTCCCATTGCTGTTTTTAACTTCTCCAAAGAATAGGCATACGAAATTCTCAAAAAACCTTCTCCGCAATCCCCAAATGCGGTTCCCGGAACAACAGCCAGATTCTCCTCCTCTAACAGACGAAATGCAAAATCATCAGAGGAAATTCCAAACTCCTGAATACAAGGGAATACATAAAATGCGCCAAATGGCTCAAAGCACGGCAGGTTCATCTCCTTAAATGTATGTATCAGATAGTTCCTGCGCTGATTATAAGATTCTCTCATCATCGCAACATCTTCATCACCATTTCTGAGAGCATCAATCGCCGCATACTGACTGGTTGTCGGTGCACACATAATGGCAAACTGATGAATCTTCATCATCTGCTGGATAATTGCCTCCGGTCCACATGCATAGCCAAGTCTCCAGCCCGTCATGGCATAAGCCTTTGAAAATCCATTGATTAGGATTGTTCTCTCCTTCATGCCAGGGAAGGATGCGATTGTGACATGATCTCCCTGATACGACAGTTCAGAATATATTTCGTCCGATATCACGAACAGATCCTTCTCTATAACGATCTCTGCTATCTTTTCCAGATCCTCTGCTGTCATAATCGCTCCCGTAGGATTGTTTGGAAACGGCAGCACTAAAATCTTAGTTTTAGGAGTAATGGCCGCCAACAGTTCTTCCGCTGTTAGTCTAAATTCATTTTCATTCTTTAATTCAATGATGACCGGCTTTGCTCCTGCCAAAATGGCACATGGCTCATATGACACGTAGCTTGGCTGAGGGATCAATACCTCATCACCTGGATTCACCATAGCGCGAAGACCGATATCAATCGCTTCACTGCCGCCGACCGTAATCAAAATCTCCTTTTTGGGGTCATACTGTACATGTACCCTGCGATTCAGATATTTACTGATCTCTTCACGCAGCTCCATCAGTCCGGAATTGGATGTATAAAAAGTACGTCCCTTCTCTAATGAATAAATACCCTCGTCGCGAATATGCCACGGAGTATCAAAATCCGGTTCACCAACACCCAGCGAAATGACATCTTTTCTTTCATTTGCGACATCGAAAAATTTACGGATTCCTGACGGTTTAATATCAACCACTTTATCTGCTAACGGGTTTCTCACGGCGAAACCACCATCCTTTCATCGGATTCGTGTTTCTCAATAATCGTACCATGATCCTTATATTTCTTCAGTACAAAATGCGTTGCTGTACTGATGACAGATTCCAGTGTGGAAAGCTTATCAGATACAAAGCTGGAAACCTCTTTTAATGTTTTTCCCTCCAATGTAACTAATAAATCATAGCCTCCGGATATCAGATACGTCGCTGTAACCTCAGGATACTTATAGATTCTCTCTGCAATCGAATCAAATCCGTGACCGCGCTGCGGTGTAACGCGCACTTCAATCAGTGCTGTAATCCTTTCATTTGTTACTTTATCCCAGTCAATCAATGTATGGTATCCACAGATGATTCCTTCTTCTTCCATCTGTGCCATCTGCTCTGCAACCGCTACTTCATCCTCGCCTAACAGAATTGCCAGTTCTTTTAGATCGATTCTGCTGTTCTTCTCTATAAATGTTAATATCTTTTCCCTGATTTCCATTTTCTATCTCTCCATTCTCTTATATTTTATATAATTCATCAGATTTCGGTGGTTCCAGAAAACGCTTCTCATCTTCGTTGATTAAAACCCTGTCATTGCCGGTAGTCACCTTGCCGATTACAGTTGCTTTGATGCCTGTCTTCTCTATGGCTCGTACCAGATCGTACCCGTTGTCTGCTGTCATCAGCATTGCTCCACTGGATATCAGTGCATACGGATTCAGTCCATAATACTCACATATCTCAATTGTTTCCTGTTTCACCGGAATTTTCTTTAAGTCGATTTCCAGTCCGACGCCGGATGCTTCTGCAACTTCCCAGAGTGCTCCATAGATACCGCCCTCTGTAACGTCATGCATAGCACTAACGCCAGACTTAACGGCGGTGGCGGCCTCCGGTACTACCGACAGATACTGCCCGAAGCCCTTTGCCGTCTCGATGAAAGACGGTGGAAATTTGTGAATCAACTCACTCTCTTTTTCCTTTGCAATAATCGATGTTCCCTCAAGCCCGATCCACTTTGAAATAACAACATCCTGTCCTGCCTTTGCACCTGATGTTGTAATCACTTTATCTTTCTTTACCTTACCCACACCTGTTACAGTAATGATTGGCTGGTTTACAGCTCTTGTAATCTCTGTATGCCCGCCTATCGTCTGGATATTCAGTTCCGCACATACTGACTCTACCTGTGCCATCATTAACTTCAGATCTTCCTCTGTTGTATCCTCCGGAAGCAATACACTCAGCATCACACCAATGACCTGTGCCCCTGCAGAAGCAATATCATTTGCTGTCACATGCACAGACAGAGTTCCTATGTCATGTACTGTCCCGGTAATCGGATCTGTAGACATGACAAAAACCTCATCATCAGCAAGCGATATCACTGCACAGTCTTCTCCTACACCTGCTCCGACAAGGATTTCATCTCTTTTGGTCTTTATTTGCTTAATGATTGAACGTTTCAGTACATTTTCAGGTACTTTACCAATTTTCATAATATCACTCCACTGGTATATCTGCCTCTAATGGTGTCCCAGCCACTGCCGCAGCCGCTGCTGCTTTCAATTGAGATACAATATTTTTGCAATAATCAATTGATCCTGACGCAATCGCTGCCTGTATTGTTGCCGCTATATTTGGATCTGCAGTTGCCGTCCCGACTGTAGCGGTTCTTGGTGTCATTGTATACGTAC
>CAYRJT010000250.1:0-4150 GCA_964424675.1 uncultured Lachnospiraceae bacterium | reverse complement strand
GCCGGATATGTATAGGTTCCATGACTTCGTGTGATGCGTATTTCCCGATCCTCCATCGGCTGTCTCAAAATTTCCAGTGTCGTACGTTTGAACTCCGGCAGTTCATCCATAAACAAAATTCCCCGGTGCGCCATGCTGATGCCTCCCGGCCTTGGAACATTGCCGCATCCGGCCAGTGCTTTGTCAGTGATCGTGTGATGCGGTGCCACGAATGGTCGTTTTGTAATCAGTCCCTCTTCGCGATGCAGCATCCCGGATACACTGTAAATCTTGGATACCTCCAGACATTCCTCCATAGACATTGGTGGCAGTATGGATGGCATACATTTTGAAAGCATCGTCTTGCCCGCTCCGGGCGGACCAATCATCAACACATTATGGAAGCCTGCCGCGGCGACCTCAAGGCCTCTCTTCGCCGCAGTCTGCCCTTGTATGTCCATAAAATCATACTGCTGCGGCCTTCTGTCTTTCTCATCCGGGGCAGCCGGTCTGCAGCTTTCCGGAACAATTGTCTTGATTCCTCTCAGATAATCAAATGCTTCTGTCAGACTGGTGACACCGATGACTTCAATGCCCTCGATCACTGCGCCTTCGCCGGCATTATCCTTTGGTACGATGCACCTCCTGCACTCGTTCTCTGCTGCGCCGATTACAATGGGCAGAATCCCGTTCACTGCATTGACTCTCCCATCCAGCCCCAGTTCCCCGATGATCAGAGTCTGTTTCAAATCTGTCTGTTTCAGCAGCCCCATCGCCTGCAGGATGGCCACCGCTATCGGTAGATCAAATGCCGCCCCCTGTTTTCTGATGTTCGCAGGTGACAAATTGACTGTAATGTGTTTTGCAGGAATGGATATCCCGCTGTTTCCGAGCGCAGTACGAACCCTTTCTCTGGCCTCTCTGACCTCACTTCCAAGAAACCCGACCATATCAAACGCCGGCATGCCCGATGAGATATCCACCTCGACATTGACCACGTAACTGTCCAGTCCCCTGAGTGCTCCTGACATAATACTACTATACATTGCATCTCCTTTCTGCACTGTCATATGCACAAATCCATATTCAATTATGATCTTGGGAAATTACATCTGTTGCCGTGAACCGGCAATCTCTGATGGCATTTTACGGGCGTAGGATACGCCCGTATGCCTATAGAATCATTCTCTTTTGTATACTATTTGACAACTCCGACTTTTCGTTCCAAAATCCTGTTTTCTGCGGCACCTGCTGCCGTAACATATGCAAGATCATCCTCACTCATTTCATGGATGACCTGCTCGGGTATCGCCTGATGTCTCATCTCCTGCATCTTTTGACGGATCCTGTTCTTTGTCTCTTGATTCTCCGAAAAATCAGCTCGTTGAAATATATTACCGTTCATAATATACTCCTTTCATAGGCTGAATCAACCAATATTCTATGCTTTCTGAAGATTCGGATTTTTACGTCCACATACACACTCCATCATATCATATCTGTTTTTACGGCCGCAGCTGCATGTCCAGTCTCCACCTGCTGACTGTGCAACTGTTCTGGCGATTCTCTTGCCTCCATCAACCTTTTCTAACTCATCATCATTCAATAACTCTGCCATTTTATTTACCTCCTAATCTGTATCCTGATATCATATTAAAACCTTCACATATTCATACGATCCAGCCTCAAAAATGTCACACCTGAGATTCGGATGATTTCAGCTCTGCAAAATCCTCCGGTCTCATGGAGCTGCGAAGCTTGTGCATGATACGTGACATCTTGGTTGATACAGCTGTTTCAGTCATTCCAAGCATATCTGCGATCTGTTTATTTTTCATTTTCTCATAAAACCTCAGGAAAACCAGCTCACGTTCTGCCTCATTTAATGTCTTTAATAAGCGATAAACCTCTTTGTTTGTTTCCTCGCGGATGAGCTGTTCCTCTCCCTCGAACTCCACACGGCCCTCATACTCCATCTCCTCGGTAGAAGCCATCGGCTTATTCATACGATAGTAATCCGTTAGTGTATTCTGTGTAATTGTATAAATCCAGGTTGAGAAGGAAGCCTTTGATTCATCAAATGAGTTCCATCCTGCCACTACCTTGACGAACACGCTGCTCACAATATCTTCCGTACGTTCCCTGTTCATCAGCCGGTAATATACGTAGTGATAGATCTTCGGATAATACAGTTCATACATCTGGTCAATCTGCATACTGTTCTCCACCCCTTATCTGCTGTAACTACTTCATAATATCTGACTCATCAATTCTTGTCAACCGCAAGATACCGGACTCCCATTCCGGTCAGAATAAAGATCAGAGGCGTACACATCACCTGCTGATAACAGAAGAAATTATGAATGATATAGGAAAAAATGCAGACCGCAGCAGCGGTTGCCATGATGTGTCTGTCATCATTCTTAAGCAGCCGGATGCATACGCTGACAAAGAAACCAAGGTATGCAGTCAGTCCAAGCAGGCCATGATTCAGCAGCGTATTCAGCCACTCATTATGTGCATTGGCCAGAACGCTCTGACCAAATACCGATGCCACCTCATTTCGATAGTGATCATACAGATAAAGTGCATAGCAGTCCGGGCCTGCCCCTGCCAGCTTTTCCTTCAACGGGTATTCCATGAACATCTTCATGGACAAGGACCATGTAAATCCCCTTTGATTGCCCCAGCTGTGATTAAATACAAGGTACGGAACCTCATACAGTCCTTTCAGAAAATTCGGAAGCCATCCATTTGTAGCCAATATGATCAATCCGATGCCAAGCACCAGACATACCCCGGTCAATAATGCTGCCACATCCCGAATCCAGCCGGCAGAAGCAATATCAAATCCATATTTTTCTTCCTCATACATCAGCAGGAGATACAGGATTATGAGAACTGCCAATATCATCCAGAGGCTGACGTGCTGTGACCAGAACAAAGATAACGGATCCAGAGAAACAGCTCTGTCCGGAAAAGCCAGCTGCAGCAGTCCCACGACTCTCATCGTACCAAGCCCCAGAATCACAACCTCCAGGAGTCTGCGAAAATCCTTCGTGGAATCCAGAGACAGAAAGAACAATACTACCCAGACAGTCACAAGTGCTGCGAATGCACTGTCACTGTTCTGTGTGACCAGAGATGCATAACCGATCATACAGTAGATGCCAAGACAAAGCCTCTGCCATCGTTCATCACAGTACCAGAACAGTATCATACCGATTGGAAGTACTGTACACAGAAATCCAGAATACCAGGTTGCCTGTCCTACCGTTGTCAAAAACTGAATATAGTAATAGTCCTGTAGTCCCTCATACATGGCCAGCGGATCAATACGAAAACGGTGCAGCACAGCAAGCAGAAACGTCATGGCAGATGATACCCCGGCAATCCACAAGAATTGACTGAGCCAATCTTTGATCCAATATCTGGATACCAGAAAATACAGGAGTACAAACGACAGCTGGCTCAAGGTTCCCATATACCAGCCCTTGTATCCTTTTAGCGCATCTGTCTGATAGCTGCTGAGAACATAACTGAGCATGACTGCTGCTGCATAGCCCAGTGCAAACCAGTCCGTTACCGTTAATTTCCCGGGCAGTGCTCTGATATCGGCTGCCAGTCTGCCGGCACGTCGTTCCTTGATACACCAGGATACCAGCATAACCAGTCCTATGATGCCCGCTCCTATCGCCAGTATCCACGTCATTCTCTCGTACAGCGCATATTTAAACTCTCCCATATCATAGTAGCGATCATGATACAGCAGAGGCAAAGCAGCAAAAAGCGCCAATACATAGCATGAAATTAACAGACTCATCGAATGATATCCTCCCCCAGCACACTCAGCACACGATCCTTGTCCATGGCAAAGCGCACTGCATAGCCATTCGAAATCCTGCCCTCCTGGCACAGCTCGATCAAAGAGTCATCCATCAGGCACATCCCTGTTTCTCGTCCTTCCATGATCAGATTCTGGATTTCCTCCAGCATATCATCACGAACAGCCTCTTTGATCCTGCTATCCGCAATCATGACCTCAAATGCCGGCAGCCTTCCCTGCCCCTCTGCCAGAGGTACCAGCTGTTGTGATACGACGGCTGTCAGGATATTGACCAGCTGCAGACGTACCTGTTCCTGTTCCTGTACCGGAAATCCATGAATCAGC
>CAYRJT010000249.1:0-4162 GCA_964424675.1 uncultured Lachnospiraceae bacterium | reverse complement strand
CAGATGTGTATTCAGGAGCTTGATGGACTTGATTTCTTCTTCCGGTATGTCCAGTGCTGCACTGATGAAGTTCTTTTGTACTTCCTCCAGTTGAAAGATACACTTTGCTCCAATATCTTCCATGGGGAATATCATCGTGTTCTGTTTGTTTGGCTTACTTTGTCTGTTTTGCTTACTTTGTCTGTTTTGCTTACTGTCTCTGTTCATTCTTCCTCTTTTCTGCATTGTTTTATAGCTGAAATATATGCAGAGAAATACAAGAGGTCAGACCTGATCAAGCGTGTTCGCAAGTTCATTCAATAACTTGCCCACTCACTTCTACAAGCTCATTAAATGGCTTGATTGCTCACGTCCACAAACTCATTATATTTGATTTCAGAAAATAAAACAATACGCCGTTTCTATTAATTTACATTTCTTTGGAAACCTTGGGCAGAATCGCCCTGTGAACCTCTTTTAAGACCTGATTTGACTTTTGTATGGCAGTTACCTGTTGGCATGTGCATACTGCTAAAATATAGTATAGCAGGTAACTTTATAGGATACAGATACTGACAAAATTCAGTATAGCAAATGGTATCAGGAGATGCAAGAAATTTCTTACATCTCTCAGACCCATCTCTCAGACTATAAATAAATTGCTTTCCTATCAATCAATATGTATATTGGATTGACAAAGCAAAATGAATTGGATTTCCTCACTTCTATCCCCAACTTTCTTCTGTTTCCGCGCTACCTGCAGGCTTTTCACTTGCTTCCATCATCCTCCGTCTTAACATAGTGTGAATTTTGGACAAATTCCCATCATTCACCCACAACCATGAAAGGATTTTGGACAAGCAGCATGCTCCATAAACACTTATAATTCCAAAACAGCCTATCCCGCATATCATGCCAGCTTGTATTGGACAATAGAACCACTGCAGCTCAAGCACAAATTCCAAAGAAACGGTATTATTTCATTTCTTTGGAATCTGAGTCAGCACTGTCTATATTGACTTGTCCAAAATCAAGCTTCCCCGCATCTGAATGCCTCCATTTTGGAATTTTTATTCGTTTTGGTCATTTCATTTGTCCAAAACCCTGTGTATTCTCCCCATGCCATACTGCCTGCATACTTATAGCTTGCATTTTCTCGTTTCCGCTCGCTTCACACACTTTAAGCTTGCATTTTCTTGCTTCCGGCTCACCCTCATACACCCCTGGCTTGCTCCGGCTTCTTCGGCTCATCCTCATACACCTCTGGCTTGCTCCGGCTTCTTCGGCTCACCCTCATACACCTCTGGCTTGCTCCGGCTTCTTCGGCTCACCCTCATACACCTCTGGCTTGCTCCGGCTTCTTCGGCTCACTCCGGCTTCGAGCTGATCTCTATACTTTTTGTCTGCGGTCTGAGAGTAACAAATGTTATGTTAGGCGACTACCTGTCCAATGAACTGTGGAAAAGAAAATGACGTACAAAACCTGCCACGATTCCCACAAGGAAAATTACCGACCACACCCTGATCAGTGCAAGCTTCATGTTCGTTGCAGCTGATGCTGCCTGTATTACCTGACGGTTGATATCCGGATAGTGGTTTAATGTCCATAAGAGCAGGGTGTTCTCTATCATGTCGCAGATTCCGCGCAGGATTGGTACACAATAGAGCAGCCGTCTGATGCCGGGTCTCGTCCACTGATAAGTCAGATACAGTAATGTAATCTGTAACAGTCCAAAGGTCAGCACGAAGAAATAGTCTGCCACAAAATAAAGCCTGTAAACTGTGAACCCCTGCGGTTCCATCCTGTCAAGTACCTCTGCAACACCCTCCGTCGAATAGGATTTCATGTCAAATGTTCCGTAGCCCTGATTATACTTTGCCACTGCGCTGCTTCCGATGCCGCTCCACTCGACGAGATAGAGTGAAAGCGCAAACACTGCAAATAGGATGATTGTATAAATTCTCTGCTTAGATTTTTCCATTGATTCTCGCTATGACCTCCTGCACATTCTTCCCGGCTGCACATACATAGGTGCAGGCTCCGCATCCGATGCACAGCTCCGGATGAAATTTCTCAAAACCGTCTTTCTGACCCTTTTCTGTCAATCTGATAATGTTCTTCACGTCAACACCTGCCGGACACTTACCGGTGCACCCGCCGCAGCCCTTGCAATCTACAGCCTGACTGTAATCTGCCTGTCTGCCGTATGCAAGCCAGTTGGTTGCTGCCGTAATCTGTTCACCCTCTGCTAATGGGTGTGCGGACATGGAACCCCCACCGACGAACACCTTTTTACCTGCCTTTTGGATGCCAGTCTCAATATCGGGGAAAACCTTCTCTGCAATCTCTGCTGCATCCATTCCCACTGTCGCTTCAATGACCATCGCCTCCGCTGTATCCAGATTTGCTGCAGTCAGGTAACGACTGCTCGCCTGGTATGTTCCATCAGCAATTCTACCAATTACGAATACCGTCTGCAGATTGATAACGAGAATTCCATGTTCTGCCGGAATGTCATCCTTTGCAAAGTCTGCTCCCAGCATCGAGTGAATCAGCACCTTCTCCTGTCCCATCGGGTAACGGTTCGGAACCTTAACAAGCTCAATCTTCCCATCTATGTATCCGCCAATCAGACGGGATGCAAGAAATGTCCGTTCAAAGGAGAAGTTGTTCTCCAGCACTTCAATGCCCTTCTTAACCTCTTCATAATGATTCTCAAGCAACCATTCATCATGAATCAATCCCGGATCACATTCTACTGCGTTGATAATCAGATACCGCTTTGCTGCATTTGCATCCTGCAATGTTCTAAGCTTCTCTGCGGTGGAGAACCCGTTTCCGCTTAAGCCTGTCAGGCCTGCCTGCTCCACTGCAGTAATCAGCTGCTCGGCTGAGGCGATGGATTCCGTCCGCTGTCCTCTAAGCTGCTGCTCAGTATGACCTTCTGATTCACTTGTAAATGCAGCATCCTCCCCAACAGACACAAAGGAAATAAAATCCTGCGCCTGCAGTCCCACAATCTTCGATACACGAAGCTTCGGTGCTGCCATGCGTGCACGTCCGTATTTTCTCTTGGCTGCCTTCTGAGCCTTTCTCATTTCATGATTTTGTCTGACTTCCTTTTTGTTTACAATTACATAATCCATTTTCATTTGTCCTCCTTATAATAACAATGTTATCTATCAGTAACTTTGTCTCTCTTCACTGGTTTCCAGTTCTCCATGCAGCATTATACCTGATCACATAATTCCGTTCTTGTATTCATCCTGAAATAACTGACATGCTCTCTTAAATCTGCTAACAATTCCTCCGAATCTGATCTTAATGTATGGAACATAAAAAAAGGGGCATACAGTTCCATTGCAAGTACTCTGGGATTGCATTTTCGCATATAACCTTCCTGCATGAGCTCCGTGAAGATCTGTACCATACCGTCAACCGGCGCATCTATGAAAAATGTCTTATAAATTGCCGCCATATCTGGATTCTTGAACTGCTCCACAACCAATAGCTGTCGAAACATCACAATCCACTCATCCTGTGTCTGAAACCGGTACATTCCGAGGCAGATATTCTCCACCTCATCCCAGCACATATTGTGAATATCAATCTTCTGCTGCTCCGCCACAAATCGTTCCTTGCAGATTCCAATGATTGTATCAAAAATCTCCTGCTTGCTCTTAAAATGCTTATACATCGCCGTATCTGAAATCTCCGCCGCCCGTGCAATCATCCTCGTAGATACTGCATCATACCCATTCACAGAGAACAGCTTCAGGGATTCATAGATAATCTTCTCTCTCGTTGTCATTCCATCACCTCTTATCCATTTGGTAAGCATCCGCTCACCTTGCAACCATTATTATAGTAAGCAGTTGCTCACTTGTCAAGAACAATTTAAAAAAAGCTCCGCCCATCAGGATGTCTCATACATCTCTGACTGGCGGAGCTTCTTCTTAGCTCTATATTACAGCATTTGCTGTCTTGCTTCTTACTTGCGAACCAGGTGTCTCGGAAGTCCGTCAACCATCATAGGCTGTAACTCGCCAAGAATCATTGGTCTTGCATAGTCAAGGTAGCCCTGACCGATCTGTGTGCCGTCCTCTGTGATCCACTCAGCCGGAACCGGTCTCTCAACGTTAGCAATCTGGTGAATGTCATAGATACCATAAGAAATCTGGT
>CAYRJT010000248.1:1207-4169 GCA_964424675.1 uncultured Lachnospiraceae bacterium | reverse complement strand
CAAAGGGAGAGGCACCAAAGGAACTGAGAGATAAGGCGATGCTGGAACTGCTCTATGCGACTGGTATCCGGGTTTCCGAACTGATCAGTATCAGCGTAGAGGATGTCAATCTGCAGATGGGATACATCGTCTGCAAGGATGCCACCAAGGAAAGAGTCATACCATTTGGGTCGGAGGCAAAGCATGCATTGATTCATTATTTAAATCAGGGAAGAGAAGCCATGATTGCAGATAATCATTCACATGTATTGTTTACGAACTGCTCCGGACAGCAGATGAGCCGTCAGGGATTTTGGAAGCTAATCAAGTATTATGCAAAAAAGGCCGGTATCGAATCAGATATTACGCCGCATACACTCCGGCATTCCTTTGCAGCACATCTGGTAGAGAACGGAGCGGATTTACGTTCGGTGCAGGAAATGCTGGGACATTCAGATATTTCTACAACACAGATTTATGCAAGTATGAACCATAACAGGATTCGTGAAGTCTATGCGAAAGCACATCCGCGAGGATGATACAGAGTTCAGAATCATGATTTGATATTTGATATGGATCAAAAGGTGAAACCGACAGGCAGAGATGCAGTTGTTTCACCTTTTTATATACAGATTTGAATGGATGCGCTCTATGCCTGCCAGTAGCGACGGAGATTCCAGGAACAGAGGGCTGTGGAGAGTACCTGACTCAGAAGCAGCCCATAGAGATATCCGCGAATGCCAAACTCCGGAATGGCGTAGAGAACAAACAGAATGCGCAGCGTGATTCCGGTCAGACTGAAGAAAAAGCTGGTAGTGGTGCGGCCGAGTCCGTGCATGATGCTGGTCAGAGTTGTAGTCATATACAGAAAGGGACAGATAAAGGCAAGTGTCATAATCAAGTCACCAACCAGTGTGTTCTGAAAGAGAACTCTTCCGATCAGATTACCAAATATCAGAAATCCTATCGTGCTGAAAAATCCGAGCGCCAGACAGGTACAGATGGATCGTTTGACTGTCTTTTCGATTTCTGTCTGTTTACCGTGACTGTCTGATTCAGAGACCATAGGCAGCAGAATGACAGAAGCAGAGTTGACGATGGCTGTCGGAAGCAGGATCACAGGCAGCGCCATACCGGTCAGGGCACCCAAGGTACTCAGCGCATCAGATGAACTATATCCGAACTGCATGAGACGGTTTGGAATGTAGACTGCCTCTGCTGCAACGAGCAGATTGAGAATCAGTCTGGAGAAACTGAGTGGCAGAGCAAGTCTGGTGATTCTGCCGATACACGGACAGAGTCGATTAGTTGCTTTTGGCAGCGAGAATGCGATATCCTGCGAATGAGAATCTGTTGTCGTGAAGCTGCAAACCGGGGTGCATTTCATATGAGACTTTAAATGTAAATAAACGCGCAGTACAGAATACAGCATAGCGGCGGCTTCTCCTGTGACTGTCCCGATCACGATCATTTGCAGCGGCATTGCCCCCTGATGCTGATACAGTGTGATATAGACCATATAAACGGACAGTACACGTACTGACTGCTCTATGAGCTGTGAGACTGCCGGAGGCTTTGTTTCCTTGCAGCCAAAGAAATATCCGTTGCATAGGCTGTGAATTGCCTCCAGTGGAATAGAACAGGCCAATATCTGCAGCAATGGAGTACAACGTTTTTCCATAATGAGATGAACGGCAATCCAGTCTGCATTGGTATAGAGAACCAGTGCACAGATGACAGAAAGCGAACATGAAAGCAGAAAGCCCGCATAGAGATAATCTTTTGGGGAGTGTATTGTGTGTTGATCACGAATTTCTGCAATTACCTTAGAGACGGCCGTCTGTATCCCGGCGCAGGTCAGTGCAAAGCAGACAGCTGATACCGGGAAGATCAGCTGATAGATACCGATTCCTTCTGCACCGATTGCCTGCGACAGGAATATTCTATAGAAGAAACCTATAATCCGGCTTAAGAAGCCGGCTGAGGTCAGCATGATTGTACCTCTTATAAGCGGATGCCTGGAATTCATGTGAAAGATACCTTTCAGGTGTTGTTTCAGTATATTCAGAAGGGCGTGTTGACAGAACAATCATGTAATGCTATTATTCTAATGGATGAATTCTTAGGGGTTTACTAGGAATTAAAATAAAACCCGCGGAGTGCATAGATAGGAGCAAAGTATGATTTATTTAGATAATGCGGCGACGACAAAGACCGCACCGGAAGTTGTGGAGGCAATGCTTCCTTATTTTACAGAATTATATGGAAATCCAAGCAGTATATATGATCTGGCGGCAGGCAGTAAAAAGGCAATCACTGCAGCCAGAGAGATCATAGCCAATGCAATCGGAGCAGATACCAACGAGATTTACTTTACAGCAGGCGGATCAGAGGCTGATAACTGGGCACTGGTGGCGACAGCTGAGGCCTATGCGGAAAAAGGAAAGCATATTATCACATCAAAAATAGAACACCACGCAATCCTGCATACATGTGAGTACCTTGCAAAACGTGGTTATGAGGTCACCTATCTCAATGTGGATGAGAGTGGCGTGGTCAGACTGGATGAACTGGAAAAAGCAATCCGTGACGATACAATCCTGATCTCTATTATGTTTGCCAACAATGAGATCGGGACGATACAGCCCATCAAAGAGATCGGTGAAATAGCAAAGAAACATGGAATTTTGTTTCACACGGATGCTGTACAGGCATTTGGACAGTTGCCGATCAATGTAGATGAGTTTCATATTGATATGATGAGCGCCAGCGGGCATAAATTAAACGGCCCGAAGGGGATCGGTTTCTGCTATATCAGAAAAGGGCTGAAGCTGCGTTCCTTTATTCATGGCGGCGCTCAGGAGAGAAGCAGAAGAGCCGGAACTGAGAATGTGCCGGGAATCGTGGGATTTGGCAAGGCAGTGGAGCGCGCACTGTCTCTGATGACTGATATCCCAGTCAATATCATCAGAAAGCGTATGTA
>CAYRJT010000248.1:0-1197 GCA_964424675.1 uncultured Lachnospiraceae bacterium | reverse complement strand
ACGAGACGTGAAACGGAACTCAGAGATTATTTGATTGACCGCATGCTGACTGAAATTCCATATACACGTTTAAATGGAGGCAGAACAAACAGACTTCCGAACAATGCAAATTTCAGCTTTGAATTCATAGAAGGTGAGTCTCTGCTGATTATGCTGGATATGGAGGGAATCTGCGGCTCCAGTGGCTCTGCATGCACGTCAGGCTCGCTTGATCCTTCGCATGTACTCTTAGCCATCGGACTCAGACATGAAATCGCTCATGGCTCTCTGAGACTGACGCTCAGTGAGGAGAATACAAAGGAAGAGATGGATGTTGTAGTAGATAAAGTCAAGGCAATCGTAGAGAAGCTGAGAAATATGTCCCCGCTGTATGAAGACTTTGTCAAAAAAGCCGGAAAAGAAATATAGCGCCTTGAGAAGATAAGGAGGAAACGTAATGTACTCAGAAAAAGTAATGGATCATTTCTCGAATCCGAGAAATGTAGGAGAAATAGAGGATGCGAGTGGTGTCGGGACCGTCGGCAATGCAAAGTGCGGCGACATCATGCGCATCTATCTGGATATCGATGAGAACCAGATCATCAGAGACTGCAAGTTCAAAACATTTGGCTGCGGAGCAGCGGTAGCAACCAGCTCCATGGCAACAGAGCTTGTCAAAGGAAAATCTGTGCAGGAGGCAATGGAGATTACCAACAAAGCCGTTATGGAAGCACTGGACGGTTTGCCGCCTGTGAAGGTACATTGTTCCCTGCTTGCGGAAGAAGCCATTCATGCAGCACTCTGGGACTATGCAGAGAAGAACGGCATCACGATAGAAGGTCTGCAGAAGCCGAAGAGTGATATCCATGAGGGAGAGGAAGATGGAGAAGAATACTAAGAAGGTAGTCGTCGGAATGTCAGGTGGCGTTGATTCTTCTGTTGCAGCCTATCTTCTGAAGGAGCAGGGCTATGATGTGATTGGAGTAACGATGCAGATCTGGCAGGATGAGCAGGAGGCTGTTCAGGAGGAAAACGGAGGTTGCTGCGGACTTAGTGCGGTAGATGATGCCAGACGTGTAGCTGAGATGCTTGATATTCCATACTATGTCATGAACTTCAAGCAGGAATTCAAGAAGCATGTGATGGACTATTTTGTAGAGGAATATCTGCAGGGCAGGACACCAAATCCCTGTATTGCCTGCAACCGCTATGTGAAGT
>CAYRJT010000247.1:0-4183 GCA_964424675.1 uncultured Lachnospiraceae bacterium | reverse complement strand
TATGCAATTTGCGAACAACATGGGGAGAACATATCGATCCAGAACATGTCCTGCAGGAGTATCCACGGCCGCAAATGGTACGGGACAGTTATTTTAATTTGAATGGCTATTGGGATTATGCAATCACAAAAAATACAGAGTCACCTGAGCGTTATGATGGACAGATACTGGTTCCTTTTTCACCGGAGGCAGTACTTTCCGGTGTCGGCAGGCAGGTCATGCCGGAGGATTATCTGCATTATCGCCGAAGTGTCACTTTTCCTGAGAATTTTCTGAAAGACAGACATTTGCTGCATTTTGGTGCAGTGGATCAGATCTGCACGGTCTATATGAACGGCGTAGAAGTCGGCAGTCATGTCGGAGGGTATCTGCCGTTTACATGTGACGTGACGGATGCTGTCATACAGGGAGAGAATGAACTGACATTATGGGTCAAGGACTATTCAGATACATCTCACCATACCAGGGGAAAGCAGAAACTGAAGAACAGTGGAATGTTTTACCAGGCACAGAGCGGTATCTGGCAGACTGTCTGGATGGAGAGTGTTTCATGGAACTATATCAGAGCTGTCAGGATTACACCTCTATACGATAATCATGCTGTGGAATTTGATGTTGAGCGGATGTATGAGGAGAACAGTACACCAATCACGATCAGTGTTTTGAGCGACGGACAGCCAGTACTGTCGAAAACCTTTGATCAGCAAACAATCTGCAGAGTGCAGATGGAAGAATTCATCAGCTGGACACCTGAGCAGCCGTATTTATATGATGCGGTGATATCAGCAGGCGGAGACAGTGTCAGGACTTACTTTGCGATGAGAAAGTTTTCGGTAGGAAAAGATAAGCGTGGGATTCTGAGACTACAGCTGAACAACAGACCTTATTTCCATCATGGAATTTTGGATCAGGGCTATTGGCCGGAGGGACTCTACACAGCGCCATGTGATGAGGCACTGATCTATGATATACAGAAGATGAAACAATTGGGTTTTAATATGCTGCGTAAGCATGTTAAGATAGAGCCTGCAAGATGGTACTATCATTGTGACAGGCTCGGTATGCTGGTGTGGCAGGACATGGTCAACGGCGGAGCCAGATATCATATGAACCTTGTCTGTATCTTTCCGAGCCTGTTTGGCAGTATCGGAAGACGGATCAGGGATAATAAATATGGACTTCTTGCCCGCAAGGAGCGAGAGGGAAGGGAACAGTTTTGCAGAGAACTGATGGAGATGCTCCGACATCTGTACAACAGTCCGTGTATTGCTGTATGGGTTCCTTTTAATGAGGCATGGGGGCAGTTTGATGCAGCTTATGTTACGAGGATGATTCGTGAGTTCGATCCGACACGCCAGATCGATGAAGCCAGCGGATGGTTTGATCAGGGCGGTGGAGATATCTACAGCAGGCATAATTACTGGTACAAGCTGAAGGTACTGCTGGAGGAAAATCGTGTTTTTGCGGTGACTGAGTATGGCGGCTACGCATACAAAATCCTGGGACACAGCATGGTGGCACGGATGTACGGCTATCGGAAGTATGCGACAAAGGAACAGCTGTCGGCGCGCTATGACAGGCTGCAAAGAGAAGAGATCATTGATAACGTATCAAAGGGGCTATGCGCAGGCGTTTATACACAATTGTCGGATGTAGAAGAAGAGGTGAACGGACTGATTACCTATGACCGCAAAATGCTGAAGGTGGATGAAGCGATGGTGCAGGCAAGAAGCAGAGAACTCTATGAAGTTTTTCAGAGAATGACTTGACAGCCCTGTTAAAGAGCGCTATTATAGGCTTGCACGAAATGGAATAAGATGAATATTCTGTTTAGTACAACAAAAGTAAATAAGGAAATTCTTCGGGGTCAGGTGAAATCACAATCGTGATTAAGTCCTAACCGGTGGTGAAGTCAGATGCGGGAGCAGATGAATGAGTCCACGACCTTGTGCAGATGCTGCATGAGCTGATATGGTCAGAATCCATAACCGACAGTAAAGTCTGGATGCAAGAAGAATAAAAGTCTTTTGACTGTGTATATGTTGACCCCGAGCCATATTTTGGTTCGGGGTTTTTGAATTGTTCCTGTTCAGCCGGGATCAACAGACAGCCATGATAGACACGGGGATTTCCTGAAACGATCCGGCGCATAACGCGCTGACGAAAAAAGGAGAGAAAAGATTATGAAACTGAAAGAATTATTTGAAACAGCACAGCAAAATCTATCATTTCTGGGCGTCAGTCTGATCGTGATCATAGGTGTATTTGTGATTGCGAGAATTGCAGAGAAAATGATAGGTATGAAGAATGACACATCTGCACGGACGAGAAAAATTGCAGTCATTGGTATTTTTTCCGCTATTTCAGGCGTGTTGATGTCGTTCGAGATTCCGCTATGGTTTGCGCCGTCATTTTATGAGATTGACTTCAGTGAAGTTCCTGTATTGATCTGCGGATTTGCATATGGCCCGATGGCAGGCGTTATTGCAGAGCTCTGTAAAGAATTTGTCAAGCTGTTTATCAAAGGAACCTCCACGGCATTTGTTGGAGATCTGGCAAATTACGTCATCGGCTGTTCACTGGTTTTGCCCGCGTCTATCATCTACCATGTAAAGAAGACCAGAAGGGCGGCACTGATTGGAATGGGAGCGGGTACAGTGTTCATGTCTGTATTCGGAAGTGCATTCAATGCATTTTACCTGATTCCGACCTACGTAGTCTTGTTTGGAATGCCTCTGGATGCTATCATCGGTATGGGCACAGCGGTCAACCCTGGCATTCAGAGCGTTGGAACTCTTGTATTGTTTGCGGTTGTTCCTTTTAACCTGTTAAAGGGTGTAGCTGATTCTGCAATCACTTTTCTGCTCTACAAGAAGCTGAGTCCTGTCATTCATGCACAGCACAGCATCCGGCAGAAGGATATTGCGTCTGCAGCAGAAAACGGAACTTCCGTATAGCGTACAAGACAGGATGAAAATAAAACTCCGAGGTTGCGTTTGACGCAATTTGTCAGTATAATGGATAAGAAACAGAACACCCGCAATGGCTGAACACTGTGGGTGTTCATTTTATATGATGGGAAAGTGCCCGGCAGGATTCTTTTTACGGAAAGGAAATGAAAGATGCAGGTAGAATTTGATGTAAAAATGACAACCAATAAATTATATGATTATATGCTTTACCATACGTTTACAAGCTTTCAGGGAATACTGGGAGAGTCAGTCGGCATATTGCTGATTGCAGCCTTTGCAGCGTCCGGAAAGTGGCTGTATCTGATTGCAGGCATTATAGTTGTTTTGTATCTTCCGGTGGCACTATATATGAATGCGAAAAAGCAGATGCTCTTAAGTCCTGCTTTTAAAGAGACACTTCATTATATTCTGACAGAGGAAGGCATCACGATCCGCGTAGGAGAAGAGGAAGAATCTCAGAAGTGGGACGATATGTGCAAAGCGGTTTCGACAGGCAAAAGTATCATCGTGTATACAAGCAAGCGAAATGCCAGCATTTTTCCGAAAGCAGATCTCGGGGATCAGAAGATGGCAGTGATCGAGATGATATCCAAACATATGAATCCGAAAAAGGTGAATATCAGAGGATAGGACTGGACGGAAATGATATGACAGTTGAGACTTGGAGCGCCGGGGAGACATTTGCACTCGGTGAAAAAATCGGACAAGAAGCAAAGCCGGGAACCATCATCACATTGATCGGAGATCTGGGAGTCGGCAAGACGGTATTTACACAGGGGGTTGCTAAGGGACTGGGAATCAGTGAGCCGATCAGCAGTCCGACCTTTACAATCGTACAGGTTTATGAGGACGGCAGAATGCCGTTCTACCATTTTGATGTCTACCGGATTGGCGATATAGAAGAAATGGATGAGATCGGATATGAGGATTGTTTTTTCGGTGACGGGCTGTGTATGGTGGAATGGGCAGACCTGATCAAGGAACTCATACCGGCAGATGCGAAGAGGGTCGTCATTGAAAAGGACCTGGAGCGTGGATTTGACTATCGCAGGATTACGATAGATGTGGAAAGGGAGTAGAGCTATGAGAATACTGGCGATAGACAGCTCAGGTCTTGTTGTATCTGTGGCAGTACTGGAAGATGAGGAAATGCTTGCTGAGTATACGGTCAATTATAAGAAGACACATTCTCAGACATTGGTACCGATGCT
>CAYRJT010000246.1:0-4185 GCA_964424675.1 uncultured Lachnospiraceae bacterium | reverse complement strand
CCTAAATTTATTACATGCCCAAAGAACTCAGTATTTTATCGTATGATTCCAGATCCGGTACGAGAATAAAGTATCCGTCCAGTTTGACATCGTCTGAAAATGCTGTCTGAATCAACAGAATCTTATCACCCAAAGTGCCGAATTCTATCGCGGGAACACTCAGGATTGCTCCTGCCATATCAATACTGATATCCGGAATTGAGGATATGATTTTCAGATTTGTAAGTGTAGATAATGACGACAGATAAGAACCGGTAATAATATTACCGATTTCCTTCAATGCAGAAATTTCCATCTCCGTAAAGTCTCCGTCATGTACCTCTTCCATGCCCATCAGCTTTGCCACCAGGATTCTGGCAGACTTCTCTTCCAACAGGAACATGATACTTCCGGTGATGTCACCCTCAACCGCCTGATAGATGCCGGCCATAATCTGCTCTGCGCCGCCCATGGCTTCCCCGACCTCGGAAAACTCCAGCAATGCAACCTTTGGCACCTTCATATCTACCTTGGTCTGCAGCAACTGCGCTAAGGCAGTTGTTGCATTTCCGGCACCAATATTTCCAATTTCTTTTAATACATCAAAATAAATTCCGTCTACATGATTCAAGTCTAGTTTTGCCATAATAGATTACCTCTCAAAGGTTAAATAGTCTCCTTATCTGAAACAACAACATTCAAATCCAGCAGGGAAATCAATCCGCCGTTGCACTTGCCGATTCCTTTGATATAGTTGATGGAATCATCCTTGGCATCGTATGCCACCTTATCTGTGTTTGTTTCATCCAGGGTTACAACCTCTTTTACCTCATCCACGATCACGCCAATCGGAGCATTCTGTTCGATCTTCAGGATAATGATTCTGGTTGTATTCATCGTAACATCGGCTTCCAGTCCCATCTTCAGACGAAGACTCATAACAGGCACTACCTCACCACGCAGATTGATCACACCCTTAAAATAGGGCTGTACCTTCGGTACACGCGTAATCTTCTGCATACGCACAATATTCTCTATGTACTTGATGTCAATACCATACTGCTCATCACCGATCTTGATTACAATATATTGCACTGCCTCACTTACTACTTTTAATTCATCCATAGTCGTCTACCTCCCGCTTATATTAATGCATTTGCATCCAGAATCAGAGCAACTTCGCCATCACCAAGGATGGTAGCGCCGCTGATCATTCTGCTCGTGCAGTTAATATATTTTCCAAGTGATTTAATAACGATTTCCTGCTGACCGATCAATTCATCTACTACCAGGCCGGCCATGGAATCACCCTTCTTTACGATTACCACAACAAGAGCCTCATCATCCTTTGGCTTCGGTTCAATATCCAAAACAGAACGTAAGCGAATCAGCGGAATCACTGTGCCGCGCAGGTTAATGACTTCTTTTGCCTGTACATACTTCACTTCATCCTCTGTCAGTGCCTCAATGGTCTGAATCGAGCCAAGTGAAATCGCATATTTTTCTTCACCGACAACGACCATAAGTGCCTGAATGATTGCCAGCGTCAGAGGAAGTCTGATGGAGAAGGTAGAACCTTCGCCCAGCTTTGTCTTGACACTGACATCACCGCCAAGTGCCTCGATCTTTGACTTCACAACATCCAGTCCTACGCCTCGGCCTGATACATCAGATACCACCTTGGCAGTTGAGAAACTGGGCAGGAATAACAGATCCACGATATCCTTGTCACCCATCGTCTCAGCCTGCTCCGCTGTAATCGTACCTCTTTCAATCGCCTTCTGACGTACAGCTGCTACATCAATTCCATTACCATCATCCTTGACCTCGATGACTACATTATTACCATCCTGATATGCATCGAGTTGAATGGATCCAACTTCATTCTTTCCACGTGCTGCACGAACTTCAGCAGACTCCAGACCATGATCCGCACTGTTTCGCAGTAAATGCATCAGAGGATCACCGATCTCATCTACCACTGTTCTGTCAAGCTCTGTATCTTCACCTGACATATACAGATTCATCTTCTTATTTAACTTCTTGGACAGATCACGAATCATCTTCGGGAATCTGTTGACAACACTCTCAATAGGAACCATACGAACCTTCATGACCGATTCATGCAGATTTGTGGTAACACTCTCAAGATATTCAATCTGTTCATTAAAGTTTGTATTGGAAACATCACTCTCACTAAAGGAAACCAGGCTGTTCTTTGCAATGATCAGCTCGCTTACCAGATTCATGAGCACATCCAGTTTCTCAATATCGACTCTGACTGTTCTGTTCACAACAGGTTTTGCAACCGTCGTCTTCTTATTGCCGGCTGCCGGAGCAGTCTGCTGTGCCTGCGGTGTCTCTTCACCGGCTGTCAGTGCTGTCTCTGCAGTTGCTGCCGGAGCTGTTGTCTCATGCTCTTCTGCCGGAGCTGTCTGTTCTGCTGTATCCAGATCAGCAGGCTTGATCTGTTTTCCAATTCCTTCTTCAATTTCAGATACATTCTTGATTGCCTCAATGGTCTTGTCCAATGTTGTATCCGTTACAAAATACATGCTGAAATCAAAGTCAAAATGCTCATCTTCGATATCCTGTGCAGAAGGGTTGGATACGACAATCGTTCCGAGCTCTTCCAATGCCTTAAATACAAGAAATGCACGTGCTGCCTTCAGGATACATGTTTCCTGTACCACAACGGTCAGACCGTATACTTTTTTACCCTTTTCAAATGCTTCCTGTAAAGCATGCAGTTCAGATTCCTGCAGCTTGATATCTTTCCATTTCATGCTGTCAGCATCGGCTGCTTCTGCTGAATCCTCTGCAGGCTCTGCTTTTGACTCAGCCTTTTCCTGGGTCTCCTGAGTTTCCCCTTCGCCCTCGAGAATTTTAATCAACGCATCGATAATCGGTGTGTTATCATTGGTTCCTTCATCAGACGTATTCTGAATGGCATCCTTATACTCTTCCAGTGCATCCAATGCCTGAAACAGGATATCAATCAAATGCCCGTTCACCTTCAATTTGCCGTTTCTGACCTCAGAAAACACATTTTCCATATTATGCGTCAGTTTCTGCATTCTCTTGTAGCCCATCGTTCCGGCCATGCCCTTTAAAGAATGAGCGGCTCTGAAAATCTCATTGATGGTATCTGCGTTTTCCGGTTCGTTCTCCAGAATCATCAATTGCTCACTCAAACTCTGTAAATGCTCTTTTGTTTCGTCAAGAAAGATCTCTAAATATTGGCTTACATCCATAGTCAGTGTACCCCCACGTTCTTAATAATTTCGTTCGCCACCTGATCAATCGGTACGACATCATCAGCAAGTTCAGCCGTAACAATGCTCTTTGGCATCCCGTATACTGCACAGGAAGCCTCATCCTGTGCCACTACATATGTTTTCTTCTTGCTGGATTTCAGATTCTTGATGCCTGCTGTCCCATCGCTTCCCATTCCTGTCAGTACTGCGCATATAATCTCATCATAACGGCTGTCTGCCAGAGATTCGTACATATAGTTCGCACATGGCTTGACACCCTCTCTGTTTGCCTCATCACTGAGCCGGATATAATGACTGCCACCCTTTGCGATGACATTCATATGCTGACCGCCCTGTGCTACATACACATGTCCTGCCTGAATCAATTCACCATCCGTCACCTCTGTGACCGGTAATACACTCAGTTCATCCAATCGTTCTGCCAGAGATTTCGTGAATCCTTTCGGCATATGCTGTACCAGAAGAACCGGTACGCCGATATTAACAGGCAGTCTCGGAATCACATCCTGCAAAGCCTTTGGACCACCGGTAGAGGATGCAATCGCAATGATTTTGCTGCCTTTTGATGGGGTTCTGAATGCTGTAGGTTTTGCCGGAATATCATGTTCTGTGACAGTCGTCTTAGTGACTGCGGCCGGTCTGAGAGCTGCTATATTTCTGGCTCTGGATACCACATCCAGTAAAGTCAGGAAGCGTGAAGAAAATTTGTCAGATCTCGTATCAAATGCATTTTCTGGCTTTTGAATGAATTCCAGTGCTCCGTATTCCAGCGCCAGTAAAGTCTCTCTGGCCCCTTCCTTTGTCGTAGTGCTGGCAACCAGTACATTTGCCGTTACGTTGCTCTTCTGCATTTCCTTCAGAAGTTCCAGTCCTGTCATTCTCGGCATATAGACATCCAGAACGACTGCATCATATTTCTTCTCACAGA